>JAGLYE010000159.1 GCA_023132505.1 Bacteroidales bacterium
GATCGCTATTTACAGGGGTACGCAGCGACTGGAAACCATCAATTATTATTACGCCAACTGCTATTATCAGCAGGGCGATTATCTTCTGGCCAGTTACTATTTTAAGCGTTATGCGCAGAACTATTCTTCCAATCCAAGGGCAGAGGAATGCATGTACATGAATGCATATTGCTATTATCTCGATTCACCACGTTATAGCCTGGATCAGACCAATACCTACGAAGCCATCAAGGAAATGCAGATGTTCATAAATATGTACCCGCTTAGTGATTCGATCCAAAACTGTAACCGGATCATTGATGAATTGCGTGGCAAACTTGAGAAGAAAGCTATTGAAATAGGCATTCAGTACTATAAAACAAGACATTATATGGCAGCTATCACTTCACTGGAAAATGTGATGGATGACTTCCCTGACACTCAAAACCGGGAAATGATCTTGTACTTTATGATAAAATCCTATTTTTTCTATGCCATACATAGTGTTGATGATAAACAGGATGAGCGGTACCAGCAAGCCATTGAAATATATAATGACATCATTTACCTCTTTCCTGAGACAAAATACCACAGAGAGTTGAAAACCATGCATAAGAATGCATCGAACCGATTAGTGAATTAATATTGAAAATGAATTAGAATGGATTATAAAAAAATTAAAACAGACACTACAGCAGTTACCAGGGATAAACATCGCTTTTATGACCAATCCGGTAATATTTACAAATCTGTTGCCATCTTATCAAAACGGGCAAATCAGATCGGTTTAGAGATGAAGGAAGAGTTGAACAGGAAAATTGCTGAGTTCGCCACCACAACTGACAATCTGGAAGAGGTGTTTGAAAACAGGGAGCAGATTGAGATTGCCAAGTTCTACGAACACCTTCCTAAACCAACATTGATTGCAATTCACGAGTTTCTTAACGAGCAGATCTACTTCAGGGATCCTCATGAGGAACTGAATGAAGAAAGCAAGGCTGTTTAAGCCTTCAGGAGGCTTTGAATGTTAAAAGACAAAAAGATCATCATTGGCGTAACCGGCAGTATTGCTGCATTTAAGGTTCCGTCTCTCATACGCCTGCTCACCAAAGAAGGTGCGCTGGTGCAGGTAGTGATGACGCCGGCAGCCAGGGACTTTGTAACTCCGCTTACACTGGCAACTTTGTCGGGCCAGCCTGTTTTGACAGAACCCTTTAATCCTGATAACGGCGAATGGATCAGCCATGTTGAGCTTGGCCAGTGGGCGGATGTAATGTTGATCGCCCCTGCATCGGCAAATACACTGGGGAAAATGGCGTCCGGCATTGCTGATAATCTTTTACTGACAACCTACCTTGCGGCAAAATGTCCGGTTTTTTTCGCTCCGGCCATGGATCTGGATATGTTCCGGCATCCGACAACCGCCATGAATATTGAAGAACTGCAATCATTTGGAAACCATCTGATAGCACCCACCGAGGGTGAACTTGCAAGTGGTCTGTGTGGGGCCGGCCGAATGGAAGAACCCGAAAATATTGTCAATATCCTGACAGAACATTTTTCTAAGTACTGGGATTTTCCCGGTAAAAAAGTGCTTGTTTCAGCCGGTCCAACCCATGAAGCCATCGACCCGGTAAGATTTATCGGAAACCATTCATCAGGGCTGATGGGATTTGCTATAGCCGATGAATTTGCCGAAAGGGGAGCAGAAGTTGTTCTGGTTACAGGACCTACAAATTGCCAGGTTTCGAATGATGGTATAAAAAGAATTGATGTTGTCACAGCCAAAGAAATGCAGGATGCCTGTATGGAATACTTTGAACATACTGACATCATTGTTATGGCTGCTGCAGTGGCTGATTACACACCCCTCAAGGCAGCTCCTGAAAAGATCAAGAAGACAGATGGTGAATTAAAGCTGACTCTTAAAAAGACAACAGATATCCTTGCTGAAATGGGAGGGAAAAAGAAATCAGGCCAATTCCTGGTCGGGTTTGCTCTTGAAACTGAGAATCAACTTTCAAATGCTGAAAAAAAACTGAAAAATAAAAAGCTGGACCTGATCGTTTTAAATTCACCGAAAGACCAGGGGGCTGCCTTTGGGGTCGAAACCAATAAGGTCACCATGATAACTTCAGACCTCAAACAATTTGAGTATGATCTTAAATTAAAGCTTGACGTGGCCATTGATATCGTTGACAAGATCAAAGAGTTAGCAGTGTAAATATATTTGCTTATACGAATAAAAATGCATAAGAAAATAGCCATCCTTCTGATTAGCGTACTCATAGGCATTCAGTCCTTCTCCCAAGAGATATACTGTAATGTACAGATCAATACCCAACAGGTGGAAGGAACCGATAAAAAGGTATTTGAAACCCTCCGTACGGCCATTTTTGAGTTTATGAATAATCGTCAATGGACAAATTATAACTTCAAAATTGAAGAGCGCATTGAATGTACCATTTTATTGAATGTCAACAGCAGGTTATCCAGCGACGAATTCACAGCAGAGCTGAATATGGCACTCAAACGGCCTATTTATAATTCAGCGTATAATTCAACTACTTTAAACTACATCGACAAGGATTTCAAATTTTATTATGTTGAATATCAGCCACTTGATTTTATTGAAAATTCATATACATCCAATTTAACATCGATATTGGCATATTATGTTTATATATTCCTGGGGCTCGACTTTGATTCATATACCTTGTATGGAGGCAGCCCATTTTTTGAAAAGGCCGAAAACATTGTGAATGCAGCCCAAAGTTCCGGTGAGGCCGGCTGGAAGTCGTTCGAAAGCCAGAAAAACAGATTCTGGCTGGTAGAAAACCTCATGAACCCTTCCTATCAGCAGATCAGGAAATTCATGTATGAATACCATCGCCTGGGGCTCGACGCCATGTATAATGATTCCCAAAAAGGACGTGCAGCCATACTGAAAAGCATGGATTACCTTGCCCAGCTAAAAGACGGATGGCCAAACTTGTTCTTTCTCCAGCTTATAATGGATGCCAAGCGGGATGAGTTCATAAATGTATTTTCAGAAGGAAGTGCCACCGAAAAAGCAAAGGCCATGAATATCCTGAAAAAACTCGATCCCTCCAATAGTTCAAGGTATGAAGAGATCATGAATTAATCGCGATTCCGACAGCCTGTGACCACTGTCTGATTTCTTTTTATATTTATCTTTACTTTTGTTTTCAGTACGCATTAAAATATGCTTAAACATCTTTCCATAAAGAACTATATCCTGATCAATGATCTTGAACTGGAATTCAAGAAGGGGTTTACTGTGATTACCGGGGAAACAGGTGCCGGGAAGTCTATACTGGTTGGTGCAATGTCGTTGATCCTGGGAAACAGGGCTGATACAGGGGCACTGCTTGAGAAAGATACTAAGTGTGTTATTGAAGGCAGCTTTTCTGTAAAAGGATATGGGCTTGAAGACTTTTTTGCACAACACGAACTTGATTATGAGGATTATGCAGTGCTTAGAAGAGAGATCAACAAGCATGGAAAGTCGCGTGCCTTTATCAATGATACACCAGTAAACCTGCCGGTTTTAAAAATCCTGGGCGAAAGGCTTGTCGATATACATTCGCAACACCAGGCATTGATATTGAATGAATCGGGCTTCCAAATGGCCATCCTTGATAATTTTGCCAGGAATGCAGCTTTGCTTGAATCATATTCCGAAGTATTTCGAAATTACAATACACTGAAATCAGATCTTGATTCACTCAATGCAAAAGAAGCTGAGATGCGTGCAGAAGAGGATTATCTTAGTTTCCAGTACAATGAGATCGAATCAGCCGGTTTGCAGGAAGGTGAATTGAAGGAACTCGAAGAGAAGCTGAAAGTATTGTCCCATGCTGAGGAAATAAAGGGAAACCTGTACCGTGCATCCCAGCTCCTGGGCATTTCAGAAAACAATATTTTAGACAGCTTGTATGAGGTCATCTCCCAAACCGGAAAAATTGCCGGATACCATCAGGATATAGCAGTCCTTAATGAAAGGCTCGAGAGCCTGGGCATAGAAATGAAAGATATCAGCTCCGGCCTTGAACGGCTTGAAGAAAGTATCAATTACGATCCTGCACACATGGAGGAAGTGAGCAACAGGGCAGATTTGATCAACAGCTTGCTACAGAAGCACAATGTACAGGATGTCAAATCTTTATTGGATATCCGTGACGGGATAGGGGAGAAGCTACTTGAGATCAATACCCTCGATGAAGATATTAAGAAGCTTATAAAGGATACCGAAACAGCTCATTCCGAATTAAAACATAAAGCAAAGGAATTAAGTCAAAAACGTGAAGCATGTATTCCTGATATTGAAAAAGAAATTACTGCTACACTCAAAAAACTTGGGATAAAAGATGCCGTACTCAGAATTGATCTCAGAGAAGCAGATAAGTTCTTACCCCTGGGGATGAATATCATAGAATTTATGTTTTCTGCCAATCTCGGAAGCAGTCCGGCACCTGTAAGCAAGATCGCATCAGGAGGCGAGTTGTCGCGCCTGATGCTGGCACTTAAATCAATGATCACAAAAAAGAGTCTGCTGCCCACTATCATCCTCGATGAAATTGATATGGGTGTTTCAGGCGATATAGCCGGAAAAGTGGGAAATCTCCTCAAACTAATGTCAGAAAATTTGCAGCTCATTGCTATTACACACCTTCCGCAGATCGCAGGTGCGGCCGGAGAACACTTCAAAGTGTTTAAAAAATATGCCGACGATCGAACAGTTTCCGGTGTTGAACGTTTATCTGACAGTGAGCGAATTGATGAAATTGCTGTTATGCTTAGTAATGAAAA
>JAGLYE010000016.1 GCA_023132505.1 Bacteroidales bacterium
ATTTCATATACAGGCCTATCTATTATAATACACAAATAGCAGAATTGTCACATATTATTTATGGAAATATTGCACTTACACCAGCGAATGCTCAAATCTTACTAAAAATGAGCAGGACATTTTGAATTTGGTGCTTGGCAAATTGTAATTTGTTTCGAATTTAGGGATTTAGAGCTTAGGATTTATTCGACTTAGATTTTCATCTCGCTTCGCATGATAAAAATCAGTCTCATTAAAAAGGAGCGACCAAAAAGGCCGCTCCCGTCTTCAGACCAGAAAACATTAACTAATCAACCTTAATAAAGGTTCTCATCAAGGGTTTGCCATTAGCTGCCTGCAAGCGCAAGTAATACACGCTCTCAGGCAGGTTTGCTATATTTAACTCCAGTTTATTAACTCCTTTATAAACCCAGTGGGTTTGCATGGACATCTTTTGCCCAAGTTGATTATAAATACATATTTCGACAGGCCCTGATTTTTCAGCCGAGACCTCCAGATTAATACTGCTGTTTGCCGGATTGGGATATAATACATGAATACTGATCGCCTCCTTATATGGCTCTTCGATGGAGAGTGGAGCAGTTTCATACATTGTTATATAAATCGAATCAGCGACAGGGAAATTCTCATCAAGGATAACGGTCTCGGGATAAGAGAAGATGCTTGCAATATCTGCATATATCCGGTAGGTGCCATATGCGATATTCTCAAATGTAAACTGTCCTTGATCATTGGTCTGGGTCCAGGCCAGCGGCTGGCTTGAAGCATCAGTGAGAATAACGGGCACCTCGTCATAAGAGCGAATGCTGCCAAGCTCCCACCTGTTTTCATCACTTATCACCCTGCCCTTAATTTTACCAATGCCGGGGTCAATACCACTTACTTCAATCAGAAAAGTATGTGTGTCAAACATATCTTCTTCCAGAAAGACAGATCCTGATTGCGGCCAGGTCATTGCAGAAGGATAATAGGAAGGGATCACTTCCTGGTAATTTTCTGATCCGGGGGTAAGGCTGATCCTGATCACATAAGCTAACTCCATCATGTCGGCAAACCAGTAATAACCATGTTCAGTAAATATATTGGTGTCAACAGCCACAAGGCTCTGATTTGGCCTTTGCCTGTAAAGGATCGCCATGCCGGTGTCGCCGGTATGGTATGGATTATTGATTGGATTCGAGCCAATAAAAGCTTGTCCGCCAAGTTTAAAATAATTCGCTGTCTGCAAGAGTTTGCATTGAATATCATTACATCCCGGATAATTGCTGTTCCCGCTGTTGAGGCATACTTCATAAAGCCCGGGCGCATCATAAATATGGGTGGGATGTTGCTCATTGGAAATATTCTCATCGCCAAAATCCCATAGCCAGTGGTCAGGATAACCGCTACTCTGGTCATAGAATGTGTAATGGTACATCACATTACTGCTTGAATCTACCATGGTATAATATTCCGATTCACAGATTATGGTGTCGGGAAGATTCAGGGTCTTGCATATAAAGTGGAAGCATGTTTCCAGCGAATCGGCATTGTAAACATTGAGGCATACAAGATATTCATCAGGTGCCGGGAATAAATGAACCGGGTTTTGTTCTGAAGAAACCGTTCCATCGCCAAAATTCCACTCCCAGTTGGTGATATTGCCGCTTGATTGATCGAAGAATGATACTTCCAGCGGATAATAAGGGTCAATTTCAAAAGTATAAGCAGCTTCACAATTCACTGAGTCAGGAATGATGATGGTTTTACAAATAGAGTCGGTGCAGAAGTACACTGTATCTGTATGTTGAATGGTCAGGCATACCTCATAGCTGCCCGGCTGCACGTAAGGATGAACCGGATTTTGACCATTAGAGGTGCTCCCATCGCCAAAATCCCATAGCCAATTATCGGGATAACCTAATGATAGGTCTGTAAACTGGACATGGATGGGAGTAGTGGGGACATAAGAATATTCAAAATCGGCCTGGCATTGAGGAACAACCTCAACGGTATCGCAATATGTATCGGTGGAGCCAACACCATCGCTAACAGTCAGGCAAACGATATAGGTTCCAAAGGTGCCAAACTCCTTCTCGGGGTGAAAAACGCCTGAGGTAGTACCATCACCAAAATCCCACATCCATGTGTTGAAGTTGCCGGAAGACTCATTATAAAATTGTATGGTGCTGTTTAAACCGGATACCTGCTCCCAGGTGAAGTAGCTAATGCATTCAAACATGCTTCTGGCATTATTCCCTGGCAGGAATCCAATGCTGAGGATAAGCGTGAGTAGTGTTAACCGGATCTTTTTATTCATTGTTGTATCGTTTCATTAGAAATGCAAATAAATCCCACCCCTGATCCCGAAGGAATAGGGCGAACGGGCCGGAAATTCCGAAGCCGGGGAATAAACGGATTTTATATATTGCCTGTAAAATGGTTCCAGTGTAAATCTTAACTGCCTGTTAATTTGATAGTTTATCCCGATGCCGGCAGTATACTGCCATGTTGTAGTCAGGCGGTCGGGATACTGCCTGATAACTTCTATTTGTTCTGCATCACTTCCCTGGTAAGGCACACCCGGTATATCTTTATATAATTGCAGGGAGAATAATATCCCGGCTTTGATGTCGAGTGCAAAGCGATTTCCTTCAAAGATCCTGTACCCTACCCGCAACGGTATCTGCAGATAAACAAATTTGTTGGTATTTTCATTGATCCTGAAATGATCGATGCTATCGTAGAGGTTCTTTAAACTGGTTTCAAAGATCACCGAATCAGGGTTTTCGGGGGCAATGTTAAAAGAGGTGATCCCTACATAGAATCCAACACTGTCGTAGCTTGAATAATTGATCCGGTATTTAGCACTTTCGCTGGTGTAGTTAACTCCGAGACCACTTTCAAGGATAAAACGTGATTTTTCATATGCAGCAACAAATTCCAGGGAATAGTCATTCCGGTTTTGTCTCTCAGGGTAAAAATTTACTGCCGGGCTGAAAGCTGCACCGTAAAGCACATCAGCTTTTTTCACATAGTCACCTTTAGTATTAAGGTTAAAGATGGGTTCCGGAGTTTCCCTTAGTTGTGATTCTTTAATTTCCGGCATTGAGTTCACTTTGATCACACAGGATCTTAATTCCGCCTGGTCGAGATAACAAGTTGAAGTGAGTCTATAACCAAATTCTCCTTGCCGGAGTACTGGTTCATTTTCAGGATCAGAAAAAATTGGTTTGTTTTCTTCTACAAGAGAAGGAACTCCCTGATCTCCGGGGTAGCCTAAGGAAGAATTCGTATTTGATAAGGGTATAGCTGGTTTATTAACAGCTGCTTCTGTACTATTGTTATTACTCAATAAAATGTCAGGGCTTACAGGGTCTTCTAATACAATTGGAATGGCTTCGGTATGTACTTCTTCTGATTTAATAAACTGCTCCGGACGTTCATCAAAAATTCCGTACATCAGTAATACAAATGCACCGATCACAATCACTGAGATAAGGAATATGAAGGTGCCTTTTCCTTTTGCAGACGGGATATGGGTGGTCAGTGATTCCCAAATACCTGCCGAAGGTTCTATCCGGTGCCCGGCCAGGGATTCAAGAAAAAGTTTATCGATACTATTTTTTCGTTCTTTTTTCATTTTGAACGGATATTGGGTTGCATTTTATAGGTCTGTAGCAGTTTTTTTTGCAGTCGGCGCCTTGCCTTTGCCAGTTGAGATTTTGATGTGTTTACCGAAATGCCTAATTCCCGTGCGATCTCTTTGTGCGAAAAATCTTCAAAAACATACATGTTAAACACAAATCGATAACCATTCGGCAGGTCCTGTATGAGGCTTAGCAACTCAGACCTGGAAGGTGCATTGTTATATATTCCTTCCTCTTCATCTCCTGTTGTTATGTCCCCCATTTCTTCCACACCAGTTTTGAAATAATGCTTCAGGTTAGCATGATAATAGCTCAATGAAGTATTGATCATAATTCTTTTTATCCAGCCTTCGAAAGAACCTTCTCCCCTAAATTTGGAGACATTACTGAATACTTTGATGAAGCCTTCATGAAGTACATCTTCAGCTTCTTCTTTCCGTTTGCAATACCGCATGCAAATACCCAGCATGGTTGATGCATATTTATTATACAACAAACCGAAAGCATGTCTTTCTCCTGATCTGCAGCCTTCTAATATTTCCTGGTCTGGAATCATCAAAAACCCCAACTGTTTTTAAGACTGTTGTCCATGACAAAGGTTGCCTAAAGGAAAATGTTTACTTCCCTTTATTATCAGGCCTCCCTGACTCTCTGTAAATAAAAAAGACATCCCGAGAAACATTGCGGGATGCCTTTTTCTCATATGGGTACAGTCCTTAGTTAATTTTTATAAAGGATTTAATATGTTTTTCATTTCCAAATAATACCATCACTTTATACATACCGGCAGAAAGATTAGATGTATTCATTTGTAACAGGTTTTCACCTGTTTGATGATGGCTGTTGTATTTGTCAACTACCTGACCACTTTGGTTCAGGATAAATACCTGTACAGATCCGGTTTCAAGCAAATTAAACCTGATGTTAACATACAACCGGGCAGGGTTAGGGTAAGGATCACCAAGTCCGGTGAGCTTAGCATTGATATCATTGCTGATGCCATAATAGATATCTTCATCGTAAACAATGATGCTTATATCTTCTACTGTGGGATGATCAGCTGAAAGAATAATGCTGGTAGGATAACTGAACTTGCCGGGGACTTCGGCCAAAATCTTATAGGTTCCATATGCAAGATCGGAGAACTCAAAAATCCCGTTTTTACCGGACTTAATGTATGTCAGGCAGTTGTCACTTTCATTAAATAAAATGATCTCGACATCTTCGAAAACAGTGTTTTTCCCATTGAGGAAAACCACACCGTCAATATTACCGGGCCCTGCGTTAAACTCATAGTTTGGCACCATATTAATATTGTATTCCCAGGCAGTGGCATTCAGTTTTATGGTTTCAGCTTTTGTCCAAAGCAGGACATTTCCGAAATACGTTGGCAAATAATCTCCGGCATGGACTGAACTGCCCGAAGGGAAGGTTTTTACCTTATAATTTCCCTCAATCATCTGATAGAAGTAATAACACCCAAGAGTATCAAATTCTGTAGTGTCGATGGGGATAAATTCATCTTCCTCAATTTTATAAAGAAATGCTGTTCCTACATCAACCGGGAAGTAGCCGGCAAAAGCCTGTCCGCCAAAATGATAATACTCACGCATGCCAACCTTCACTTTTTTAATGAGTATGCTGGTAATGACATCATAGGTATAACTTTCAGTAGAAATTGTCAGGGAAACATCATAAACACCGGCTTGTTCATAAACATGATTTGGGTTTTTATCCATTGATGTGCTCCCATCTCCAAAGGTCCAATACCAGGATGCAATTCCTGCACCGGTCGATTCATTGGTAAAATAATAACTGAGGTTGTTATGGGTGATGGTATCCCTGTTAGGACTAAAGTTTGCCTGGAAAACGTTTGCCGAACTTGGGTCAAATACCTTTAATGCGACATTTGCATAATAGGTTTGTTCCCAGCGAAATCTAAAAAACTCTTCTGTTTCGTATTTGACGCCATTTACATCAAATGCAGAAATAAGCAATGAGCCTTTTTCTGAAATTGTGCTGATGGTATCATAGAAAAATCCATAAACATCAGTGTATTTGATGTGACAAAAGCTCATTCCCCCGCCTGTAGCTATGTTTGACTGTATATACACCTTTTGGTCTGAAACTGGTGCTCCGTTTTCAGTATTTGTGATCTGCCCCGAAAGATATACAGAGTTTGTTTTGTTCTGGGCAAAGGTAGTAGTAATAGAAATGATAAAAAGTATCGTTAAGGGCAAAAGCATCCTTTGTAGCAGCAATTTTCGCCGGCTTTGGGTCTGCCTTAAATGCAATCGTATTCGGGAGTATAAATGTTGCATGGTCAGGTTCATTAAAAGTTAAACAATAGTCCGGTCCTTAAACCAACAGCATAAGGATGACGGGTAGTTATATACTTGCGTTCGTATTGTGAGTTCAAATAATATTTCAATGTAGGTTCAATGGCAATACTGACTTTCCGTGACAGCTGATAGGTTAATCCGGCACTAAAGGCCAGTTGCCAGTGTGCATTTACACGTGTTGGCATTTGCTGATTGACATCGATAATCCTGTCGTTGCCGGCATCCGGTTTTGGAATATTTTCGTTCACCAGGATAGATAATACAGGCCCACCTTTGATGAACCACCCAAAGCGGTTTACCTCTTTATGGAAACCGATATATACAGGAATTTGCAGATATGTATAGCGGTTCTTGGTTTTCTCAATTTTAAACTTACTGATAGAATCATAAACACCTACAATAGTTGTGTGGTATATGGGTACAATAGCTCCTCCTTCTGTTGTGTCGAAAGTAACATTATACACATCGTCATACGTTCCGAGGAACTTTTCATAGTCGATGTTATATTTCCCGTCGTCGGAAGAAAAAGAAAGGCCAAGGCCGGATTCAACAAAGAATTCATTTTTCTGCCATTTTCCTGTGACCTCAACAGTATAACTCTTCTGGTTAGGGATGGAGTCATCGGGGTAAAAGATCACTTCTGGGGTGAAATAAAAGCCCAGCTGCCATGCAGCCCTTCGATTATACCGGCGTTCCCCATCGTTTATTCCGGCATATTTCGGATTGAGCCTGCTGTCGCGGACCTGTATATTTTCAGAGTTTAATCTTAGCATGGATGTATGCAGTGAGTATGATCGCCGCGCCCTGAGTTTGGCCAATCGTGCTTTTTCAGAAAATGCATCTCCAAATGTTGTTTCCACATAGTAAGTGTGCAAGCTGGAATGGGGTTCATTTCCCGGCAGTGTTACACCTTCCGTTTTTTCACCTTCACTTTTAATATCTGAAGATCCGGGTATAGGTTTTGGCCCAGGTATTATATCTTGTTCATTTTCAATATTAGCAGGAAGGTCTTCTGCAATAACCGGGATTTTTGCCACTTCAGGAGCAACAATGGAAGTCTCTTCAATAATCATTGCTGTTTGGCCATCGATAACCAAATTATTATGTGTAATACCTGGAGAATCTTTGATGATGCTGAATCCAAGCAGGCCGGAGATCATCACGAGGGCAGCCAGAACAGCAAGGTTTACCGGGTTTACAGAGCCACCACCTTTACCGTGCAGTTCGGCATGGACATTTTCCCATACCGAAGCAGGCGGTTCTGTTTCAAAACCGGCAAACTTGCTTTGAAAAAGCTTATCCAGGTATTTGCTTTCTTCAGTCACCTTTTACTTTTCTTTTTAGTTTTTCCTGAAGAACGCCCCTTGCCCGTGATAATTGAGATTTCGAGGTGTTTTCAGAAATATTCAGCATATCACCAATCTCCTTATGTGTATATCCTTCAATTACATTGAGGTTAAAAACCATGCGATACCCATCCGGGAGTTCCTGTATCAACTCCAGCAACTCTTTGGCCGACAGTTTGTCAATAGCGCTTTCTTCTTCGTTATTGATGGGCTCGGTTTGGTCAAGGCTAACATCTTTCTGGTATTTAACCTTTTTCTTATAGAAATTAATGGCCGTATTTACCACGGTTTTGCGGATCCATCCTTCCAGTGATCCTTCATTCCTATAATCCTTCAAATACCTGAATACCTTGATAAAGCCTTCCTGCAAAACGTCTTCGGCTTCCATCTTGTTTTTTGTGTAACGCAGACAAATGCCAAACATTTTGGGCGCAAACTGCCGGTATAACTCCCCCTGTGTTTTGGAGTCGTTATTCAGACAACGTTCTATGAAGTCCTCATCAAAATGCATACAACATAATAAGCACAACACTTTTGTGTTGGCTAAAATAATGTTAAAACCCTGACCCTGACACATATAAGTGTCGGGTAGATACAATTTATCAAAGTAAAGTTAAGGAATTTTTTACTCGATAGGCATTTAAATCCGGATTTTTTGGTTTTAACATAGCGCGCTTATGTCTATGCATTATGGTTCTCCTCCTATTTAAAAGAACAATATTGCAATACATCACGTAGACAAAAATTTTATGAAAAGGGTTGCATGAATATGATATTCAAGCTTGTCAGATGCGTTTATTGTGTTTTATGTCGTGGGATGAAAAGTTTGATTTTTGCAAGGTAAAGCACGTGATACATAGATGGCACGATAACAAGCGTGAGGAAGGTAGCAAATGTTAAACCATAAATGATGGTCCATGAAATTGGCCCCCAAAACGCAACATTGTCACCTCCCCAATATAATTGTGCGTCGAAAGTTGCCAGGAAGGATGCAAAGTTAATATTAAGACCCATGGCAAGTGGCAATAAGCCCAGGATGGTAGTGATGGCTGTGAGCAAGACCGGGCGTAACCTTGTTTTTCCGGCTTCTACGATACATCGGGTCGAATCCTGGACAGATATTACCGCCCCGGAAGACAAGCCAAGTTCTTTTCGCCTGCGACGTTTAAGCAAATCGACATAATCTATCAGAACAATAGCATTGTTCACAACAACTCCTGACAGGGAAACAATTCCTATCCCTGTCATTATTACGACAAAATCCATCCCGCTGATCATCAGCCCGGCGAATACTCCAATTGTGCTGAAGATCACACTGAATATGATAATGGCAGGTTTAACAATAGAGTTGAACTGAGATACAAGGATGATGGTGATAAGGGAAATGGCGATCAAAAGGGCATTTATCAGGAACGCCATAGATTCTTCTTGTTCTTCCTGTTCACCGGTAAACTTATAATTATATCCGGGAGGCATATCAAAATATAGCATCTGGGCCTTTAGCTGCTCATTTATCTTGGTGGCATTATAACCTTCTACCACATTGGAGTAAATTGTCACTGCCCTTTCCATATCCTTTCTTTTTACCGAGCCGTAAGTAGAGGTATAGCTAATTTCAGCAACAGCGGATATCGGAACCTGTGTAATCTTTCCGGTTGAAGGGCTCCTGAAGGTGATCATTTGATTCAGCAATGCAGGAAGGTTGTAGCGGTATTCCTCTTTTAGCCTGAGCTGTATGGGATATTCATCTTCACCAACCTTAAACCCTGATACTTCTTTTCCGAATAGAGCCGTACGGATTGTGCTTGCGATCTGTACCGTTGACAGTCCGAAACGCCTGGCCTTATCGCGGTCGATATTGATAATAATCTCCGGCTTGCCAAGGTCAAGGTCGATTTTAAGTCCTTCAATACCCTCAATATTAGCAGTATTCAAATATGCCTGAATCGTATCGGAAAGGTAAACCAACTGATCGAACTCCCTGCCGAGGATCTCAAGGTTGATCGGTTTCCCGGCCGGTGGGCCCTCATTTTGCTTTTCGATGGTCATTTCAACCCCCGGGTACCTGCCTAAAAGGGTCTCACTCAACTGAACCAGTATATCGCCCGTGTTTATACCCTCTCTATCCTCATAATCAATAAACGAAATAGTGATCAATCCCCTGAACATCTTTTCTGACATGTCGTTGATATCATCTTCGAGCCTGGCTCCGGCACCCACTGTTGTGAGAACGGACTTTACAACTGATTGATTTGGCTCCAGGACAGCAAATACATCTTCCTCAAGCGTCTTCATAAACTCGTTTGTAGCTGTAATGTCGGTCCCAATAGGCAAGTCAGCGAGGACATTGATATACTTCGGGTCACTCGATGGGAAGTTAATCACATTGGGATTACTGTTGAAATATATGTATATCGTGAGGATGAGCACTACAAGAGTGGATCCGATGAAATAGAAAGAATTGTTTTTACGAAGGGCAAAGCTTATCAGTTTAAGGTAGCCATTTTCGAGTTTAATCAGAAATATATTCTGGAACCACCTTGCGGCCCGGTTCAACACATAAGTATTCAGGATTCCGATGATGGCAAAAATTGCACATAAAGTACCCATGGTGTTGATACCTCCCAGATAGAAAAATACTGACATCAGCGCAAGGATGCCTGTAATAATGAGTGACCGTTTGATGTTCGGTTTTGGATTCTGATCACCTGCTTTGATGAAAGTAGATGAAATCACCGGAATGATCACCAATGCAACAAAAAGTGAAGACGACAAAACAATTATCAGGGTTAAAGGAAGGTACTTCATGAACTCTCCCATTATACTATCCCAGAAGAGTAATGGGAAAAAGGCTGCCAAAGTAGTGGCAGTAGAGGTGATGATCGGAATTGCGATCTCTCCCACTGCCCGTCTGGCTGCTTCAAGTTTTCCATATCCCCGGTCCACAAAACGGTAGATGTTTTCAACCACCACAATGGCATTGTCGACAAGCATACCCAGGGCCAGGATGAGGGCAAAGAGTACTATCATATTGATTCTGGATCCCATGAGCCCAAGAATCATGAATGACAGGAACATAGACATGGGAATGGCAAAGCCGACAAACAGGGAATTCCTGGTTCCCAGGAAAAAGAAAAGTACGAGGATCACTAAGATCACACCCATGATCATGCTGTTCTCCAGGTTGCTGAGCTGGTCCCTGACCATCACCGACTGGTCGTTTGTGTAATCGATGCGCAGGTTTGAGGGCAGCCTTTTTGTTGCAACCGCATCATCAATTATTTCAAATACCTGATCGGTAGCATTTAACAGGTTTTTACCGCTTTTTTTGATTACCTGAAGGGAAACGACAGGATGCCGGTCGAGACGCGTAAAGCTCCTGGGCTCTTCAAAGCCATAAATAACCTCCGCTACATCGCGCATGTACACAATATTGTGATTTTCCCACTTCACGATAATGTCGCTGATCTCAGATGGATCAGCAAATTCGCCGATGACCCTGATCGAGCGCCGGCTGTTTCCAAGTTTTATCTCTCCACCCGACATGGATATATTCTCATAGGCAATGGCTTTTTCAATATCGTCGAAATTAAGCTCGAAAACATTCAGCTTATGCATGTCCACATTAATCTGTACTTCTCGTTCGTTGATCCCGGTAATATTGACTTTTGAGATTTCCGGTACCCTTTCGATCTCGTCTTCAAGGAACTCTGCATACTCCTTGAGTTCGTTAATGCTATAATCACCGGAAAGGTTGATATTCATGATGGGGAATTCCGACAGGTCCAGATCGATCACCACGGGATCCGTCAAAAGGTTATCCGGCAATTCGCCTTTGGCTTTATCAACGGCATCCTTGACTTCCTGAAGGGCATCTTCGATCTTAATATTGGTATTAAACTCAACAAAGATGGCTGAAATGTCCTGTGTAGAGGTTGAACGGATTTCCTTTACCCCTTTAGCCGATTCAATTTCCTTTTCGAGTGGCCGGGTGATGAGGTTCTCAATATCCAGGGGCGGGTTGCCCGGATACATGGTCTGGACGAAGATTGTCGGCCAAACCAGGTCGGGGAACAACTCCTTGGGGAGAGAGCGGTAAGAATAAAAGCCAAATCCTAACAAAAGGATCATCATGAGAAAAACAGTATTCTTGTTTCTCAGGGCCCATGAACTGAGCTTGAATTCCCGGATAACTTCTTTCTCCTTGATTTCCATTTAAATAATTTTTACTTCTGTACCGGCGGTAACCAGTGAATAACCTTCGATAATAACCTGATCGCCAGGGTTCAGGCCTGATAATATCATTGTTTCATCGTTGTATGACATCCCGGAGGTGATGTAGACCTTTTTGGCGATGGCTTTTCCATCGACCTCTTTGACAATATATACGTATTCACCCTGAATGTCTTCTTTAATAACGATAGAGGGAATAATAAGGGCATTGTTTTCATTGAAGTCCAGAAAGGTAATGAGCGCAAGGATATTTGGCTTCAGCTGCCCATCGATATTATCGATCCTTAGCTCAACTGGAAATGTGCGGTTACCCAGATTGACAACATTGCCGGTGCGTTCCACAGCTACTTTCATTTCAATAGATGGAAAGGTAGGGAAAGTCAGTTCCACCACATCACCCTTGTTGATCACCGGGAGGTATTTTTCTGAAACGTTGGAAGAGATCTTGAGCTTATTCAGGTTGATCACCTGCATCAGCTGAAACCCGGGCATTGCCAATTCCCCTTCCTCAATAAAGATTGCATCAACGATCCCATTGATCGGGGATTTAACATATGCCATATCAAGTTGTGCCTGCAGGGTTAGCAACTTGCTTTCCATGGCTTCCTTATTATTCTTGGCCTGAAGGTATTGTACTTCTGAACCGATATTCTTATCCCAGAGTTGCTTTTGCTTCTCGTAAAGCGTGTTGGCCATCTCCTGCTGTGTTTTTATTTCCTGAATTGTGTTTTCGGTAATACTCGTGTTAAGCCTGGCAAGTAACTGCCCTTTTTTGACATGATCCCCTTCCTCTACCAGAATCTCTTTGACCTGGCCATTGATCTCCGGGCTGATAAATGCCTTTTCAACTGCATCAACATTCCCGCTGACCTGGAAATAATGATTGAATGGGCGCTCTTGCAGCCTATCGATCGTTACCGGGCTTATGAATTGTTCCCCTGTTTCTCCGAGTGATGCAAGCTCCTGCTCAAGCTCTTTGATCTTGATGTTCAGCCGGACTACCTCATCCTTATATTCCCTGATCTGGCTTTTGACCGCTTCCTTTTCGTCGACAGGATCGCATGATGCTGCTATAAGGATGATTATTGCAATGGAAAGGACTTTTCTCATTGTGTGGTTTATTAATTGCATTAATAGATCTTAATAAGTTCAACATTGTAGATAAGGGTTTCACCTCCAAACATGACGTTGGGGATACCCTCATCACCATAAGCAAGACCGGATGGGATGAAAAGCTCATATATGCTTCCGGTATTCATAAGTTGGAGGCCCCCCGACAATCCGCTTATTACCTTTGACAATCTCACCCCCTGTGGGCCGCGCTGGTATGATTCATCAAATGTTGAACCATCGATGAACATAGCCCTGTAATGGATCAGTACGCTGTCATTGGCAACAGGTGTTGGCCCGTTTCCTTTCTTAAGGATCCTGTATTGCAGTCCATCCGGCAGTTGTATAACCCCTTCACGCATTTTGTTCTGGGCCATGAAGAGGGCGCCGTCTTCTTTATTTTGACGTATCCTGGCAAGAATCTGTTCCTGTTGCTTCTCCTGGCTTTGTTTGTTGATTTCATCAAAAAAGACAAGTTTTACGGAATCAGGGAAATCATCTTTTCCGTTTACTGTATTATAGAAGCCCTTGTAGAAGGCCTCAGGGTTGGGTTCGTATCCATTCGCTTTGAGCACATTGGCATAATCGGATCCGATGATATAGCTTAAAGAGTCATTGTGATCTTTCAGCTGTACGGAGGAGGGATCATTGCCCGTTTCGCAAGCTGCCAGGAAGCATGCAGACAGGAGCAGTACAAATAACTTTTGGGATGGGTTTTTCATGGTTGTTTTATTTATGGATGTGAGTATCCTGTTATGATATATTCCAGATGCTGCTTATCACTCACTGTACATAAGTTTTTCAAGTGTCAGCTTTTTTATGAGTACTCGCTGCATGGCGACGATGTAATCTGAAGTATTGGTAAGAAACTGGTTGTTCGCCTGTAGCAAATCAAGGCTGGTTGAGATTCCTTCTTTGTATTTTTCGCTTGTGATCCGGAGGATCTTTTCCGCGGTATTCATCGCCCTGGATTTATTCATCATTACCAGGTAAGCATTATGAAATTCCGACTGTGCCGTTTGAACCTGTATGGTCAAGCCTGTACGCAACTGTTCATTGGCAATGTCCAGTTTATCAAGATTAATCCTGGCCTGTTGTACTCTGGACCTACGCATTCCACTGCTCCATATCGGGATGTTCATTTCCACCCCCCAGAAGGAAGAGCCATACCATTTTTCTTCAGGGTTGAAAAAACTCCAGTTTGAACGTTGCGCCTGCGTCTGATAATTGATGAAAGCCAAAAGAGATGGCATATATTCCGATTTTTCAAGCCTAAGCTGGAGCTCAGCGATCTGTTGCTGGGTCTTCAAAATACGGTAATCGATATTATTCTCGTAATTAAACGGCTCTTCAAGCAAGGCTGTATAATTGACCTGTGCCAGCAAGTCATCCAGTTCGTCGGTAACGGTTACAAAATCCCCTATTTTCAACCCACACAAGAACTTAAGGTATGCATAAGCAATCTCAACCTGGGTTTCAGTAAGAATGATATTTGCCTCGAGGTCGGAAACAATGAGTTCCAGTTGATCAACATCAGTCTCTTCGGCAAATCCGGCCTCATAAGTGATCTTTGTCTCATAAAGCATTTTTTCCATATACTGCATGGTGCTGTCGAGAATGTTTTTGGTGTCTTCAGCAACAAGGACCCTGTAGTATGAGGCCGAAACTGCTTCGTTCATGTCGAGCTTATTCTTGATGAACTGCTGTTTGGTCTTTTCAAGAAAACGCTTGGAAGCCTGCACTCCCACGATATATTTTCCGTCGAAGATCAGCTGTGATGCAGTGGCATCAGCCGCAGCATTGTATTTGGTCCCAAACTGAATTTCCTGTCCGGGGTCATCAGGGCCGAAAGCTCCCGGAGGGATGATCATGGTGGGCAGGGCAATATAATCGGTATAGTTTATTGATGCATTGACCTGAGGGAACCCTATAGCCATATATTCCTTTACTTGTTGCTCGGCAGATTCAATGTTCTTATAGGAAGTCAGGATGTCGTAGTTGTTCTCATAGGCAAAATCAATTGCCTCCCTTAGCGTAAAGCGGTATTCTGTTTGTGCAGAAAGATTCTGGCTTAAAAATACCCCCAGCAAGCAAACCAATACCGGGAATGCGTAAAAAACTTTTTTCATTACATCGATTCGTTTTTTATCCGTCAGGATACCTGTATGACGCTTGACCCAAGTATTTTATTGTAAGTCTTCCTTCTTTAATTCTTTTTTGAAGAT
>JAGLYE010000160.1 GCA_023132505.1 Bacteroidales bacterium
ATCAAAATACTTCTTTGTCTCCTTCACGATCACTCCGGAAAGAAGGAGTAGTGCGATAAGGTTTGGAATGGTCATAAAGGTGATTACCATATCCACAAAATGCCAGACCAGCTCGATACCGAACACTGAGCCCATAAAGACAAAGGCAGCATAAAGATAACGGTATGGCTTAATATATTTTTCACCCAGCAGGTAGTTGGCAGCCCGGGTTCCGTAATAAGACCAGCTGATCACGGTGGAAAAAGCAAAAAGTACCAGCCCCATGGTAACAATATGTTCTGCCCAATGGTGCATGTCTATATTTCCCAGCCCGGTTTTCATCCCCTGTATGGTCATACCTACTCCCATGACTTCATCATCCCAGGCTCCGGTTATGATTATCACCAGGGCAGTTAGGGTGCAAATGATCAGGGTGTCTACCAATGGTCCCAATGAAGCAACAAGCCCTTCTCTCGCAGGATATTCAGTTTTGGCTGCGGCATGAGCAATTGCTGCGGAACCCTGTCCTGCCTCGTTGGAAAAAAGACCCCTTCTGATTCCCCATGTCATGGCCAGGAACAATCCTCCCAATAGGCCGGCTTCTTTTGCGTATTCACCATGGAAAGCATCGTAAAATATAAGTCTGAACGCCGCCGGAATATCAGCATACATGACAACCAGCACAGTAATGGCAGCGATAAAATACAGGATGGCCATAAAAGGAACCAGCAAAGAGGTTACTTCTGCAATGCGTTTGATGCCGCCAACGATGACAAGTAAAACCAGGAAAGTAATCGCCATACCCGATAGCCATGTCTCGATGTTGTAACTCGTAAACAAGGCTCCGGTTATGGAATTGGCCTGGGCCATATTCCCTGTACCAAGAGAGCATAAGATCGTGGCAACTGCAAAAATGATTGCAAGGACTTTGGCGCCTTTCCCCAATTTGCTTTTCAGGCCGTACTCCATGTAATACATAGGTCCGCCTGAGACACTTCCGTCTGAATTGAATTTCCTGAATTTAAGAGACAGGGTACACTCAGCATACTTCAGGATCATTCCCAGAAAACCGGTGACCCACATCCAGAATATGGCACCCGGGCCTCCAAAGTAAATGGCAAGAGAAACACCTACGATATTACCCGTTCCAACCGTTGCGGAAAGGGCAGTGGTCAAAGCTTTGAAATGACTGACATCACCCTTGTCTCCTTTTTTGTCGTATTTACCCGCTACCACCTTGATTGCATGCCAGAGTTTGGTGATATTTAAAAATTTCAGCTTGATGATAAAGTAAATACCCGTAGGAACCAGCATAGCCAGTACTGCATAAACACCAATATAATTGTTATATGCCTGTATGACATCATCTATTGCCTGCAGGATAGGATGCATGGTTTTCTGTTTAAGAGCAGCTAAAATAAAAAATCCTTACAAGTCTAAAATGTAATTCTTCGTATATTTACTGTAAATAATCGTTCTAAATAGCTTGAATTGGGAATCTTTTTATTGAACATATCTTTTAACTTTGAATACCTTCCATTGCTGATCGTAGTCGCAATTGCATGGCTGGTACCTATGTTGTTATCTGTTATGCGCCTTCAGCGTATTCCTGCTGTGATCCTGGAGATCATTGCGGGATTTTTCATTGGCAGATATTTGCTTTTTCACAGCAGTGCCGAAAGCATGGAAATACTGGAATTTCTTGCACTCACCGGCTTTATCTTCTTGATGTTCCTGAGTGGACTTGAGATCAATACTGACCAAATTATTGCCTCATTTCCCAGGAGGAAACTGACTTTGCCCAAGGTCCTTAAAAATCCCCTTTTAGTAGGACTGCTGTTCTTTATCCTGACGCTTACACTTTCCTATGCGGGGGCATCAGCCCTTTCATCAGTTGTGTATATCCCAAATATCTGGTACTTCTCTCTGATTATGGTAACCACTTCTGTTGGGATCATCTTTCCTGTTTTGAAGAACAGGGGTGAAACTTTGGGGGATTTCGGACAAATGCTGATCATGGCGGCCGCGGTGGCTGATATTCTTAGTATCCTTTTGTTCACTTTTACGGCATTTATAATTAGCAGGGGGTTTCAACCCGAGCTCTTGCTGGTATTGGTGTTATTTCTTCTGGTATATATATTTTATGTCCTTGGCAGGAGACTGGAGGCAACAATTTTTCGCAGGATCACTTTTCAGCTTTCCCATGCAGCTTCCCAGATCAGTGTCAGGGGTACATTGCTGTTGATACTTGTTTTTGTAGTTCTGGCACAGATACTTGGAGAGGAGGTTATCCTGTTGGGGGCATTCCTGAGTGGATTATTGCTTTCCTTCTTTCTGCATAAGGAGAGATCCCTGTTAATGATAAAACTTGATGGTATGGGATTTGGGTTTTTTATCCCAATCTTTTTTATCATGGTTGGTGCCAAATTTAATCCGGCCCACCTTAGTGAATTCGACAACTCCCTGATTCCGTTCCTGGTCCTGTTGTTGATCTTGCTTTTTCTTGTCAAGATTGTACCTGCATTCCTTTGGGTGAGGCTTTTTGGTCGAAAAAGGGCAATAGCAGGAGGGTTTTTAATGGCTTCCAGGCTGAGTCTTATCATTGCAGCTTCAACAATTGGTCTTGGGCTGGGAGCAATTACTGAAGGGATCAATGCCAGCTTTGTTCTTATGGCCGTAATCACTTGCCTGATCTCTCCGATGGTATACAATAATCTGAATCCTGTTGATAAGAAAAAAAGCCGGAAGGTAGTGATTGTGGGGGGGAGCAGCACCGGGGTCCTGCTTGCCAGGAGGCTGAAAGTGCATGGACGCTCATCTATTATCGTTGAGCGGGAAAAGCTTCGGTATAATGATATAAAACGCAAGGGGATTTCTGCGTTCAGGGGTGAGGGAACCGATGTTCACACCTTTTGGAAGCTGGGATTGCAAGCCTCCGACTATGTGGTTGTTCATACCGGTAATGAGGAGGAAAATATAAGAGTTTGTGAGATGCTGAGAAAGGAATTCCGTCATGAAAAACTGATATCTAAATCAACACAATCAGCTATAGAACAATCTCTTAAGAGACTGAATGTAGAGATAATGGATGTTAGGCGGACACTGGCAGCAACCATTGAGAACCTGATCCTACGCCCCGGTACCTATCATGCACTGGTTGATACATTCGAAAACTATATTGTGGAGGAAATTGCCATAACCGGCAAATTGGCAGATGGCATACAGGTGAAAGATTTTCATTTTCATAAGGACTGTACACTGATCCTTATTCAGCGTGGAACAGACAATTTTATCCCGCACGGAGAGTCAAACCTGAAAAGGGGTGATGTGCTTATCGTATTCGGAACAGACACGGCTCTTGAGGATACCAGGGTTCGATGTTCAGGCTAATTCGCTCATAATCATCTTCTTCATGTTGGCAATCTGTTCGGGCGTACCCAACACGAATAATTTGGAACCTCTTGATACACGAAGTTCGGGCGATGGATTAAGAATAAATTCGCCATCTTGTGTTTTGAAACCGATAATATTGGCCCCGGTCTTTTTTCGTATCCCAATCTCGTAAATCGTCTTATCCATAATATTTTCAGGAAGGCCACTGCATACGATCTCCTCAAGGTTGGTTGGTGCCGCACCATGTACTGAGATCCTTTCGAGGAACTCCATGATGTCGGGTTTTGCCACCAGGGTAGCCATATGTGCTCCACCAACACGTTCCGGCATCACCACATTGTCAACCCCGGCTATTTTTAGTTTCTTATCCGAGCTTTCATTTGATGCTCTGCTGATGATAATCATATCTGCATTTAAAGACCGGGCAGTGAGCGCGACAAATAAATTATCGGCATCATCCGGCAAGGTGGTAATCAACGCTCTGGCATTTTTAATATTTGCTTTTTCAAGAATATCATCGTTGGTGGCATTGCCTTCAACGAAACGGAAGTCTTCATTGAGGTTCTGCATGATCACATCATGGTTGTTTTCAATGATCACAAAAGGCTGTTTGTAGGCGATCAATTCATGTGCTGCCTGTTGCCCGTTTCGCCCGTAGCCGCATATAATAACATGCTTGTCCATTTTCTTAACTTTTGATTTATTTCTTCTTCCCCTTCCAAAGAACCCTGCCAGCTGCCCTTCCACAATATGAGTGGTAATGATGGAGATGGCATAGGCGTATGTTCCGAAACTAGAAATGATAAGGAACATAGTGAAGACCTTGCCGGGATTGCTGAGCCTGTGTATTTCGCCAAAACCAACAGTTGATATGGTGATG
Organism: Bacteroidales bacterium; assembly: GCA_023132505.1. Taxonomy (GTDB): domain Bacteria; phylum Bacteroidota; class Bacteroidia; order Bacteroidales; family B18-G4; genus B18-G4. The sequence goes on from JAGLYE010000160.1 coordinate 4,253, forward strand.
ATGGTCATGTAAAATGCATTCAGGAAACTATCGCCTTCAATCAGCATATAACCTGTTATCCCAAGCACCATGATGCCGACCAGGATAAAAACGGCGGTGAGTATCTTTCTTTTGCCCGATTGTTCCAATCTGTTCTGGTTATGATGTTCAGACAAAGATATTAAATATTTCATCAAGCCTGTTAATACTGCTGTTTGAGAAGTTGGTGGCCAATGCTGCAATCGAGGCAAAGCTTGTTATCGCATGCTGTTTTCTTCAGCTGTAAAAGTCCCTGGCTTTCCATGCTGTTTACAGCCGGGATACCAATGGTCGCCCATTTTCTGATAATGGCATTGTTTTCCGGGGGGAGGGCTTCCATAAAGGATAAGGCCCGATGGCAAAGTTCAGGTTTATTCATCTCATGCCCATATAAGTGGATCAAAGGGATGATGGCATTGATGAGCAGGAGTTGGATGCTTTGCCTGCCAAATCCTTTCTGACAACTTTTGCTTTTTCTGTCGAAGATATAATGATTGTCCCAGTATTCTGATGCTTTATGGTCGAAAAGCC
>JAGLYE010000161.1 GCA_023132505.1 Bacteroidales bacterium
GTTTCATAATTATTAATTTTTTATAATTTTAAATACTTTGATTTTTTTCTGATGGTCGATAATTTTCAGGAAATATGTTGCACGTACGAAGCCGGCCATTGAAATGGCTGTTTTGTCTCCTGTTAGCTTTTTGCTTTCCAGGAGTTCTCCGCTCATGTTAAAAAGTTGGTATGTCAATTTTTCGTTGTCGTAGTTTTTAACATTTAAGGTTAAAATATCCCTTGTTGGATTTGGGTAAACCGTGCATTCAAGCTCAATGCCTGAAGCATCGTCAATTCCTGTTACAATAGAAATCTCGTAGGGCTGTTGTACTCCTTCGGCTATTGAATATTCGTTTGTTCCTGTGTTGGTATTGTAAAACACCTGTCCGATTGAATAACTTGCCGAGCCTCCGCTGCCTGAAGCATCACCGCCTGTGGCAGGAATGGCTTCCTGTGCGTGGGATGTTGAAAAAGAGAAAAATAAAGGCAAAAGCAGGACAATTGCAATTCGTTTCAATCGCTTACTTCTACGCCCGAACTTTCTGTTTTTTACAAAGTTCTTGTTTTTCATGAATGACCTCCTCTTTAGTATTTCTAAATATTATTTTGCTTAATGCGATCGTATAAGTTGTCGTTGTATTGATGCTTCTATGTCCGGGCAGTATGTGGAGATATCTCAGATCCGTGCTTAATTACAGTAAATGAGTGACATATATATCTTTTAATTAAGATGAAGTAAATATATAGATTTTTCCCATATTTTGCAAATATTTTTCCCCGGGCCTTCAAAAATCTTATCAACATAATTGCTGTCCGGCCGTTTCAACAAGAAAACAATAAAGAAAGATGTGAAAAGCGGCAATGAATTATGCCATGGGTATAACCATATAAAAAATGCCTTTTCCAATTTGAAATCGTTCTAAATTTTTCCTCATTATTGTTCATTGAATAAAAACAGATTATTTTTGCATTGTTAATTCTTTAACAAATAAAATATTAATTCAAAAACGCATTACTAAAGTGTTGAATTCATGAAAGATAAAGTGCAAAACATCATCGGGGAATATCAGAATGACAAAAACCGTTTGATGGATATCCTCATCGATATCCAGGCTGAGTTCAAATGTATTCCGGCTGAAGCCATCGAAACCATCGCTGGACAATTGATCATGTCGAAAGCTGATGTAAGGCAGACTTTGTCGTTTTATCATTTTTTCACCACCGAGCCAACGGGAAAATATACTGTCTATCTGAACGACAGTGTTGTGGCCGAAATGATGGGAAGAAATGAAATTGCCAAAGCATTTGAAAATGAGATAGGAGTAAAGTTCGGATCCGTTACCGATGATGGCTTGGTAGGCCTTTTCAATACTGCTGATATTGGTATGAACGACCAGGAACCTGCAGCCCTAATCAATGGTGTTCCCTTTACAAATCTTACAATTTCAAAAGTTAAGGAGCTGGTAGCAGGATTTAAAGCCGGCAGGGAAGTGAAGGACATGGTAGGAAAATGCGGAGACGGAATGAATGCCGATGAACGCATCATGTCAATGGTTAACAGCAATTGTCAGAGAAAACACGGTTCGATACTATGTCTCGAGTATGAGGTCGGTTCTGCTTTGAAAAGGGCAGTTAACATAACCCGTGAAGCAGTGATAGAAACCATGAGAAGCTCTAACCTGCGTGGCAGGGGTGGTGCGGGTTTTCCGGCCGGACTGAAATGGGAATTCTGCCGTAAGTCGGGCGGGGACATTAACTACCTCGTGTGTAATGCTGATGAGGGCGAGCCCGGAACTTTCAAAGACAGGGTGCTGTTGACTGAGATGCCGGAACAGATGTTTGAAGGCATGGTCATTGCAGGATATGCCATTGATGCCGATGAAGGGGTACTTTATCTCAGGGCTGAATATTATTACCTGAAAGCATACCTCGAGGATGTTTTGCAAAAAATGAGAAATGATAACCTCCTGGGTGATAAGATCCTCGACGTAGAGGGTTTCAACTTTGATATCCGCATTCAGATGGGGGCAGGAGCATATGTTTGCGGTGAGGAATCCGCATTGATCGAATCCATGGAAGGGAAACGTGGCGAACCACGTAACCGCCCACCATTTCCCGTACAGTCAGGATATCATAATGAACCTACTGTTGTTAATAATGTAGAAACCCTCAGCACTGTTGTGAAGATCATTCTCCATAGCGCTGACTGGTTCAAGGCGATAGGAACGAGGGAATCGGCCGGTACCAAGGTGCTGAGTATCTCAGGTGATTGCAAGAACCCTGGCGTTTATGAAGTGGAATATGGTATTTCCGTAAACGAGATGCTGGAAATGGTTGGTGCCACTTCAGTGCAGGCAGTACAGGTGGCCGGACCATCAGGTGCTTGTATTGGCCCTGATAAATTTAACCAGACCATTGCCTTTGAGGACCTTGCAACAGGTGGTGCCATGATCGTGATCGGCAAAGATCGTGACTTGCTCAAAGAGGTCGTCTTAAATTACATAAGTTTCTTTATCGATGAATCATGCGGCTCCTGTGCTCCCTGCCGTTCACTAACCCTTATCCTGAAAAATAAGTTCCTGAAGCTTTTGAACGGATACGGCACAATGAAGGATATTGATGAGCTGTACAGCTGGGGCAAGTACATGAAACAGGCCAATCGTTGTGGCCTCGGACAAACAGCTGCCAATCCTATACTTACAACCATTGAAAACTTTCGTCCATTGTATGAAGCCCTCGTCAAAACCGACGATGAATTTGTTTCTGAATTTAACATGGACAAAGCTGTTGAAGCTTCCTGCAAATATGTTGACAGGATACCAAACGTACATTAATCTTACTCAAGAATTTGAAAAGACCTAACAATATGAATGACAAGATCAAAGTAACCATCGATGGAATAGAATGCTGGACCGAGGAAGGGAAATACATTATAGATGTCGCAAAGGAAAATGGCATCTACATACCGTCTCTTTGTCATATGGAAGGCATTAAGCCCGCCGGTTCCTGCCGTATCTGTAATGTTCAGATCAATGGCCGGAATATGACTGCATGCAGCACACCGGCTGCAGACGGGATGAACATCGAAAGCAATATTCCCGAACTCGAAGAAATGCGGAAAGCCATCGTGGAAGTCATGTTTGTGGCCGGTAACCATTTCTGCCCCGCCTGTGAGAAAAGCGGTAACTGTGAACTTCAGGCACTCGGATACCGTTACCAGATGATGGTACCGCGTTTTCCGTACGAATTTCCTGAAAAAGGCGTGAATGCCGACAGCAAATACATCTATCACGACAGGAACCGCTGCATCATATGCAAACGTTGCGTTCGAAGTATCATGAAAGATGGTAAACATGTCTTTGCCTTAAACGGCAGGGGAGGGGAAAAGCTCCATGTTGAGATAGATACCGATTTGGCTTCACAACTGACCGAAGCCGAAGCACAGGAAGCCATGGACATCTGTCCTGTTGGTGCGATCCTCAAAAAAGAGCGTGGTTATTATTCACCTATCGGCGAGCGTAAATTCGATAAGGCGCCTATCGGCAGTGAAATTGAAAATAAATAATATAAAAGGAGACCAGATAATGAGTAAACCTGTAGTAGCAACAACATCTCTGGCTGGCTGTTTCGGATGTCATATGTCACTTCTTGATATTGACGAAAGAATCCTGGAACTGATCGAGCTGGTTGAATTCAATAAATCTCCGATTGACGATATCAAGACTTTTACCAAGCAATGCGACATTGGCCTTATCGAAGGCGGATGCTGTAACAGCGAAAATGTACATGTCTTGAAAGACTTCCGGAAGAATTGTAAAATTCTCGTTTCTGTTGGGGAATGTGCCATTATGGGTGGTCTTCCTGCGCTCAGGAACGGGATCCCGATAGAAGAATGTATCAGGGAAGCCTATCTCGACGGACCAACTGTTAGCTTGAACGAGGAGCAGATCCTGCCGAACGATGATGAGTTACCAATGTTACTTGATAAGGTTTATCCCTGCCATGAGATTGTAAAGATCGATTATTACCTGCCGGGATGTCCGCCAAGGGCCGATCTCATCTGGAATGCGCTTATCGCACTTGTAACCGGTGATGAGATGAAATTACCTTATGAAGTTGTAAAATTTGATTAAAAGGAGACCTTATTATGGCACAAAAAATAACCATCGAACCGGTAACCCGCGTTGAAGGACACGGCAAGGTTACCATATACCTGGATGATAAGAACAATGTTTCTCAAACCAGGTTGCATATCGTAGAATTCAGGGGTTTTGAACGTTTTGTACAGGGCAGGCCTTACTGGGAAGCCCCGGTACTGGTTCAGCGCCTTTGTGGTATTTGCCCCGTAAGCCATCACCTTGCTGCAGCGAAAGCACTTGATGTAATCGTAGGTGCAGGCACAGGTGAAGGACTTACTCCCACTGGAGAAAAAATGCGACGCCTGATGCATTACGGCCAAATTCTTCAGTCACATGCACTGCACTTTTTCCACCTGGTATCACCCGACCTTCTTTTCGGTATCGACGGCGATCCGGCGATCAGGAATGTGATCGGTGTTGCTATGATGCATAAAGACCTGGCCGTTCAAGGCGTGATGATGCGTAAATATGGTCAGGAGATCATACGCGCAACCGCCGGAAAGAAGATCCACGGAACAGGTGCGATCCCCGGTGGGATCAACAGGCATCTCGACCCTGC
>JAGLYE010000162.1 GCA_023132505.1 Bacteroidales bacterium
AACCCTCAACCCTCAACCCTATTTATAATTTTCAACGAGATACCGCTTAAAGTCCTCGTAGTCATTATCTAAATGATCATAACTTTCCATCTTATCCTCCAGCCCTTCAAGGCTTGGTGGCAATTCCGGGTCAAAGCCCAGGAGTTTCTCTATTTCCTGCGGGAATTTTGCCGGATGGGCAGTCTCCAGTGAAACGCAAAGCTGCTCTTTTCCACAATCATCTGCAAATTTTTCACAATACTCCTTTAGTCCTGCCCAGCCTACCGAGCCATGTGGTTCAAGCAGCAGTTCATGGTCTTTCCATGCCTTCCTGATAGTATCTCTTGTCTTTGAATCACTGATGCTGGTCGACCAGATCTCTTTTTGCATTACCTCCATGTTGGCAGGAGTGAAGATCTTACCACTTTCGTCCATCATCCCACCATAGAGGGATACCAGCCGTGCCAGATTGCTGGGATGCCCTACGTTCATTGCACTGGAAATACAGTTCTTTGAAGGAATGACCTTATCATATTTGCCTGTTTCCAGATATTTTGGGAACTCATCGTTTTCATTTGTGGCAATGATAAAGCGTTTCACCGGCAATCCCATCTTCATGGCCAGTATGCCACCCATCATGTCACCAAAATTTCCAGAGGGAACAGAAAAAATGATTTCTTCGCCAGCTGTCTTCCTCAGTTTAGCATAAGCATAGAAGTAATAAACGATCTGTGGTATTATCCGGCCAACATTAATTGAATTAGCTGATGACAGGTCCAGGTAATCCAGGTCAGCATCGGAGAATGCCTGTTTTACCAGTGTCTGGCAATCGTCGAACTTGCCATCAATGGCAATGATGCGCACATTCTTGCCAAGTGTGGTCATCTGTTTTCTCTGCCTGTCGGTGACCTCTGTCTCAGGGAAAAGCACTGCCACATCAATATTGTCAAGCCCGTAAAAAGCATTGGCTATGGCACTGCCTGTATCTCCGGAGGTTGCTGTCAGGATAAGTAGTTTCCTGTTGTTCTGCTTGAGATAATATTGCATCAGCCTTCCCATCATCCGGGCTGCAAAATCCTTGAAGGATGCTGTAGGGCCCTGGTCGAGCCTCATCACATATTTCCGTTCATGAACATGCTCCAGGGGGATTTCGTAGTCGTAGGCGTCTTTTGTGATCGCCATCAGGTCTTTATCAGAGATCACCCCCCGAAGGAATTTCCACGCTACACGGAAAGCGATCTCAGGATATTCCATTGCAGTAAATGCCAGGATTTCCTCTTTTTCCAACAAAGGAATATATTCAGGCATAAACAGTCCCTTATCCGGTGCAAGCCCTTTCAGCAATGCTTCGTTAAAGGGCACGGGGGCTGCAATGAGGTTGGTTGAATAAAATAAAATCTGTTTTTCCATACGGATTCAGCTTACCAGCCGAGTGTTGCGGATGATGCTCCTCCTGCTGAATACTCAGGTGACGATTTGCTTACTTTCTTTCCATCAAGAACAGATAGTGCCTGATTAATGTCTGCGATGATATCATCGGGGTGCTCACCGCCTACACAGAGTCTGATCATGGTAAAAGGTATGTCGGCGATCTTACGGCCTTCTTCTCCTTGCTGTGAATGGGTCGAAATAGCGGGTATGGTAGCAACGGATTTTATCCGTCCAAGGTCTGTTGCCCTCCAGATCCTTTCGAATGCGTCAAATACATCCCTGGTATCCTGGGCAGTCCCTTTGATCCTGAATGACATCAGGTGGCCATAACGGTTCACTTTTTCACCGGCATATTGCTCATCGAATTCAGAATCTACAAGAACCATGTATTTTTTTGCAAGTTCATGTAGTGGATGGTTTTCCAGTCCGAGGTAATCGACTTGTTCTATACGGTCATGCCCTTCAAGGTATTTGGCTATCTTAAGGGTGCTGCGACTTAGCCTGTCCATCCGTGAACGGATGGTCCTGATGTCGTTTATGGCAAGGATGGCATTCATGGGGGAGATGTTTGGCCCGTTGTCCCTGTTGGGCAGGGTTTTCAGGTACATGGCAAAATCAGCCTTCATCGCATCACTTCCGTATCTGGCGCGTATATTTTTCTTCGCAATAACAGCCCCGCCAATACCAAATCCGCTCGTACTCAGTGATTTGGTAACCGACTGTATGACGATATCTGCTCCATGGGCAAGCGGACGCATGAGGGCCGGAGAAGCAACTGTGGCATCCACAATCATCGGGAGATTATATTTCTCTGCTAATTCACATACCTTTTCAAGGTCGAAGAATGCCTGGCCGGGATTGCTGGGCATCTCACCATAGAGGAAACGTGTGTTTTCATCGATCAATGACTCCCATTCACTAATGTCGGCAGAGTTGATCACCTTACGCCATTCTACGTTTCTTTCCTGGTCTTTCCGCATAGCGAATTGCTGGAAAGTGCCGCCGTAAACCTGGCAGGTAGCGACAAAATTCAATTTCTGATCCGGTTTTCCGGGATCGACGCATAAGAGGTTGTCTGCTGCACTGGCAATGGCGGCCATTCCGGATGCCGTTGCAATACAAGAGGCATCAACACCGGTTCCATAGCTTTCGATAAGGGCCAGGACACCCTCAAGGTAATACATGGATGGATTTGCAATACGGGAATAACACCAGGTGGGGATATCATAGTCTAGCGCTGCTTCCATCTCATCCGAATCACGATACGCCTGTGAAGTAGACATATAAATGGGTTCGATGATGGAACCCTGGTTGAAATCCATGGCCTCCTGCATTGAGTAAATGCCGTGAACAGCAATGGTGTCGAAACGGCACGACTTCATCTTTTCGATGTTCTCTGAATGCCATTTCATCGCACGTTTCGCTGCATCGATGTAATAATTTTTTCCTTTTGGACACATAAAATATTCTCCTATAATTAAGTGTGGATTTATTCAAAAACTTCCGGGCCAAAATTATAAAAAAAAACAAACTCAGAAAAGCCTGCCATGAGGCAGCCGGATATTTTTATTGAGTTTAAATAATTATAAGGGTTCCGGTTCCCTGATGTCAGGGAATACACCGGGGACCTTCAATCTGGTACCTTACACCTGAATTATTGAACCATCTGACCTCTCGCGTGTTGATTTTTTGTACTTTTGCATTTCATTTTAAAATCACCAGCAAATGATTTATGATGTTATCGTTATAGGCAGTGGGCCCGGAGGTTACGTCGCTGCCATCAGAGCAAGTCAGCTTGGATTGAAAACAGCAGTTGTTGAAAAATCCGAACTGGGCGGTGTTTGCCTGAACTGGGGATGTATTCCCACAAAAGCATTGCTGAAAAGCGCCCAGGTTTTTAATTATGTGAGCCATGCTGCAAATTACGGCGTGAAGGTTGATGGAGAAGTTAGTGCCGACTTTGAAGGAATGGTGAAAAGAAGCCGTGAGGTAGCATCCGGGATGAGCAACGGAATCCAATTCCTTTTTAAAAAGAATAAAATTGAACATCTTGCAGGCATGGGAAAGGTACTCCCCGGTAAAAAGGTTGAAGTGACTGATGCCGACGGCAAGAAGAAAGAATATACTGCAAAACATATCATTATCGCTACCGGTGCCAGGTCAAAGGAGCTTCCTTTCCTGAAACAGGATGGCAAAAAAGTGATTGGTTACCGCGAAGCCATGAGCCTGCCGAAACAGCCAAAATCTATGGTGGTGGTAGGCTCCGGTGCCATCGGCTCCGAATTTGCCTATTTCTATAACAGCATTGGCACCAAAGTGACGCTCATCGAAGTACTGCCGGAAATTGTTCCGCTTGAGGATGTTGAAGTCTCCAAACAGCTTGGCAGGTCTTTTAAGAAAGCCGGCATCAAGGTGTTGACAGGTGTTTCTGTTGAAAAGGTCGATTCAAAAGGAAAAACCTGCAAGGTGACCGTCAAGACTAAGAAAGGCGAAGAGGTAATTGAAGCGGAGGTCGTGCTGTCAGCAGTTGGCATTTCACCAAATTTGGAAGGTATCGGACTGGAGGAAACAGGTGTTGAAACAGAAAATGGCAAGATAAAGGTGGATGATTTCTACCGCACGACTGTTTCAGGATATTATGCCATTGGCGATATCGTACCCGGGCCGGCACTGGCACATGTAGCTTCTCATGAAGGCATTACCTGTGTTGAAAAGATCGCAGGATTAGATCCTGATCCGATCGATTATGGCAACATCCCGGCATGTACTTACACTAACCCGGAAGTTGCTTCAGTAGGTATGACCGAGAAGCAGGCAAAGGAGGCAGGTTATGATATCAAGGTCGGGAAATTTCCCTATACTGCATCCGGAAAAGCAAGTGCAGCCGGCAACAGGGATGGCTTTGTTAAAGTGATCTTCGATGCCAATTACGGTGAGTGGCTGGGATGCCATTTGATTGGTGATAATGTTACCGAAATGATCGCCGAGGCAGTGGTAGCCAGAAAACTGGAAACTACCGCCCATGAGATAATCAAATCCATTCACCCGCACCCGACCATGTCTGAGGCCGTGATGGAAGCTGTGGCAGCTGCTTATGATGAAGTGATTCACCTTTAAAGAGGGTTGAGGGTTGAGTGTTGAGGGTTGAG
>JAGLYE010000163.1 GCA_023132505.1 Bacteroidales bacterium
TATTCATCCGGAAGACGAAAGGGCTGTTGGTTCTTTTAACCTTGAAAACGAATTCAATAAAATGACTACCCTGTTTGCAGGTATCCGCGGACTGATCTGGATTGTTGGCATAGGCACATTATTAGCGGGGGTTATTGGAGTCAGTAATATCATGCTAATCATTGTAAAAGAAAGGACTAAAGAGATCGGTATTCAGCGAGCCATAGGAGCCACACCCTGGAATGTCATTTCACAGGTGATCATGGAATCCGTGATACTAACAACCCTTGCCGGCTATATCGGACTTGTGTTGGGTGTCGGGATAGTTGAGGGCGTTAACTACATGCTTATAGCAACAGGGGCGGAAAGCGACATGTTTACTAACCCCGAAGTAAATTTCAGTGCTGCTATCCAGGCACTCGAAGTCCTGGTAGTATCAGGAATATTAGCCGGTCTTATTCCGGCTTACAGGGCGGTCAGTATGAAACCTATCGATGCCCTGAGAAATGAATAAATGTAAAACTTAAGTAATAAAAAAATGAAAAGCTTTTTTAGAATTCTTGTTATCGTAATCGTTGTGGGCATTTTTGGCTTTACTATCTATTATCTATATGGTAAATCAAAAGAAGCACCAATCATTTATGAAACCACAACTGCTTTCGTTGCACCCAATATTATCAAAAAAACGGTTGCTACCGGATCTGTTAATCCAAGGAAGGAAATTGACATAACCCCAAAGGTTTCAGGGATCATAGAAGAACTCTATGTGGAGCCAGGTGAGATGGTACAGCAGGGTGACGTGATCGCAAAGATCAAGATCATACCCAATATGGTAAGTCTTAACAATGCCGAATCAAGGCTTAACCGGGCCGAAATCTCCCTCGAAAACGCCAAAAGAAAGTTTGAAAGGAGAAGAGATCTGTATAATGACGGGGTAATTCCGGCTGCTGAATTCGAACAGTATGAGCTGGAATTTGAAAACGCAACAGAAGAGTTAAGCTCAGCACAGAACAACCTGGAGCTCATCCAGGAGGGGCAAACCAAGGCGGCGGGAAAAACAACCAATACCCTGGTGCGATCCACTATTAAGGGTATGGTGCTTGCTGTGCCGGTTGAACAGGGAAACTCTGTTATCGAAAGTAACACCTTTAATGCAGGAACTACCATTGCCACTATTGCTGATATGAATGAAATGGTTTTTGAGGGAAAGATCGACGAAACAGAGGTTGGAAAAATAAGTGAAGGGATGCCATTGACGTTACAGATCGGAGCCATTGAGGATATACGGTTTGAAGCTGTGTTGGAACATATTTCTCCAAAGGGAGTGGAAGAAAATGGAGCCATACAGTTTGAGATCAAAGCAGATGTCAAGCTTCGCAATGACCAGTTCATCAGGGCCGGCTATAGCGCAAACGCCGATATTGTTCTGGCCAGGGTTGATAGCGTGCTCGCTGTACCTGAAAGCGTAATTCAATTCGATGGCGATACGGCATTTGTTGAAGTTGAAACCGAGCCACAGGTGTTCGAGAAAAGAGATATTGAGCTGGGCCTGTCAGATGGTCTCAATATAGAAGTTATCTCAGGACTTTCTGAAGAGGATAAGATTAAGGTCCCAATCCGTTAATTTTTGATGCCGCCATATTCAAAATAACAATCTCGTTTATTCTTGATTTTCAACAGAAATAGTGTTAATAAATATTCTTATTTTCGCATGATTAAGAAATTCTTTAAACCAAGACCATGAAAACCAAAACACTCCTAACAATCCTGGTAATTGCAATTGCAATGATCAGCATGTCATGCGACCAGAAAAAATCAAATCAAAGCCAGAGTGATAATATCAGCATTATCCCGGCCGAAATAGCTTTGGAACCGCTTTCCTTAGAATATGTGAATGAGCGCCTGTCGATATATGCTCCTTTTGAGCTGACAGCAGACCTTTCGCATCTTTCAGAAAAAGAAACCGAGATCATCGGGATCCTTTATGAGGTTGCCGGGATCATGGATGGGCTTTTCTGGAAACAAACTATTGGTGACAAGCCCGGTTTTTTAAGCCGCATTGTTGATGAAAAAACCAAACAATTTGCCTTAATCAATTATGGGCCCTGGGACAGGCTCAACAACAATAAGCCGTTTATTGCCAACATTGGCGAAAAACCCAAAGGAGCCAATTTTTACCCGGTCGATATGACCAAAGAAGAGTTCGAATTATTTAATGATCCGAACAAAAACAACCTTTATACACTTGTCCGCAGGGATGATAATGGCTCACTTAAAACAGTATGGTACCACGAGGCATATTCCGGGGAGCTACATAAAGCTTCTGAACTCATTTTGAAAGCAGCCGCCCTTGCAGAAGACACGGGGCTGAAAAAATATCTTGAATTACGTGCTGAAGCCCTGGTATCTGACAATTATCAGCCCAGTGATTTCGCATGGATGGAAATGCAAAATACCAATATTGATTTTGTTGTCGGCGCCATAGAAAACTATGAAGATGCCCTCTTTGGTTACAAGGCTGCCTACGAATCCTTCATCCTGCTAAAGGATATTAACTGGAGTAAAAAGCTTGAGAAATTCTCTGCTATGCTTCCGGATCTGCAGAGAGGCCTGCCCATTGAGGATGAATACAAAAAGGATGTTCCCGGCAGCAAGGCCGACATGAATGCCTATGATGTAATTTTTTACGCCGGTGATTGTAATGCCGGAAGTAAAACCATTGCCATTAACCTCCCAAATGATGAGGAGGTACATGTAAAATACGGCTCCCGTAAACTACAATTAAAAAATGCCATGAAGGCTAAATTCGACAAGATCCTTGTGCCAATTGCCAATCTTTTAATCGATCCCGAGCAACGTAAGTATATCACCTTTACTGCCTTTTTTGAGAACACTATGTTCCACGAAGTTGGTCATGCCATGGGGATCAAAAACACCTTGAATGGCAAAGGCACAACCAGGGAGGCCCTTAAAGAACAGTATTCGGCTATTGAAGAAGGAAAGGCTGATATCATGGGGCTTTACCTTGTGACCAGGCTTTATGAGATGGGTGAACTTACTGAAGGAGAGGTCATGGATAATTATGTAACTTTCTTTGCAGGTATTTTCCGGTCAAGTCGTTTCGGGGCAGCCAGCTCTCACGGCAAGGCCAATATGATGCGGTTCAACTATTTTGAAGAGCAGGAGGTGTTTACTATTAATGAAGATGGAACCTATACCGTCAATTTTGACAATATGCAGCTTGCTATGGTAAACCTGATGCAAAAGATCCTTTATATTCAGGGCAATGGCGATTATGAGGCCGCAAAAACATGGGTGGAAGAAGCAGCCATGGTCTCTCCCGGCCTTCAGGCTGATCTCGACCGACTCAACAATTCCAATATTCCGGTTGATATAATTTTTAAACAAGGACTCTCTTTTGTCGGACTGAAATAATTCAATTATAAATTAAATCATAAATCATCATGAAAAAACTTTTATTATCGCTGTTTGCCGCTTTGTTATTAGGAAGCACAATGGCGTACGAACCACCTGACGAGGGAATATGGTTGCCTATGTTCGTTGATAGGCTAAACTATGTCGATATGCAGAAAATGGGTCTCCAGCTTACCGCTGAAGAAATATACAGCATCAACAATTCCAGTCTTAAGGATGCTATTGTTGGTCTCTCCGGTGGAGGAGTCGGGGGGTTTTTCTGTACAGGGGAAATCGTTTCCGACAAGGGCTTGCTTTTCACTAACCATCATTGCGGTTATAACAAGATACAGTCGCATAGTACCATCGAGCATGATTACCTTAGAGATGGGTTTTGGGCCATGAGCCTGGAAGAAGAATTGCTCAACGAAGGCCTTGCCGCCACATTCCTGGTTAGAATGGAAGATGTTACCGACAGCATTATTCCTTTCCTTTCAGATACATTAAGTGAAGCCGAGCGTTCTGCAAAAGTTAAAAAAATCCGTAACCGCCTGGCGAAAAAAGCTGAAGATGATGGTAAATATGCTGCACGGGTATCTTCTTTCTTTGGAGGGAATGAATATTATCTTTTTGTTTATACAGTATATAAAGATGTTCGTCTTGTAGGGGCACCACCTTCATCCATTGGTAAATATGGTGGCGACACCGACAACTGGATGTGGCCCCGTCATACCGGCGATTTCTCCATTTTCCGGATTTATACCGGTCCCGAAGGAGAATCGGCCAAATATGCGGAAGAAAATATTCCACTGAAGCCCGCTCATTATCTTCCAATTTCGGTAGATGGTTTTAAAGAAGGCGATTTCGCAATGATCTGGGGTTACCCGGGAGGAACAGAAAGATATATAACATCATTCGGTATTAAATACAAACTGGATGCTTTTCTTCCAACTTTGATTGAAATATTCGACGCTCAACTGCAGGCATGGAAAACCCATATGGATGCAGACCAAGCTGTTAGGATCCAATATGCATCCAAGTATGCAGGATTAGCCAATGCCTGGAAATTATTCCTGGGCCAAACACGCGGATTGAAACGCCTGAAGGTCTTTGAAAAGAAACAAAAAATTGAAGATGCATTCCAG
>JAGLYE010000164.1 GCA_023132505.1 Bacteroidales bacterium
GGGTGCACCATCCCCCAGGAGAGGGGTTCCATGGCCACATCTATAATGTCGGCACCGGCCCTGGCCACCTCCAGCATAGATGCAGTAGAAAACCCGGGACCTGAATGTCCATGGTATTGTACCAGGATATTGGGATATTTTTTCTTGATCGCTGCAGTAAGCTGGCCAAGGGTTGCCGGGCGGCCAATTCCGGCCATGTCCTTAAGGCATATCTCATCACAGCCATACTCCACCACCTTATCTACCACCTTCATATAATAATCAACTGTATGAAGCTTCGAATAGGTGATACACAATGCAGCCTGGGATACCATACCCGCTTCCTTGGCATATTTTACGGAAAGTTCAAGGTTACGGTGGTCATTCAAGCCGCAGAATGAACGGGCGATGTTGGTCCCCTGTGCATACTTTACTTTGTACATCAACCGACGTACGTCAGCAGGTACCGGAAACATACGGATCCCGTTCAGGGCCCTTTCCAGCATGTGTGTCTGGATGCCGGCATCATTAAAAGGCCTGGTCCATTCACGTACGGCCTTGTTCGGATTCTCACCATATAGTAAGTTCACCTGTTCAAAGGCTCCGCCATTAGTTTCCACACGCGCAAAGCAGCCCATATCAATGATGACCGGGGCTATTTTTGTAAGTTGGTCAACCCGTGGAACATATTTACCGGAGGATTGCCACATATCGCGGTAGATGAGGCTGAATTTTATTGGTCTTTTTTTAACCATATCTTATTATTGGTTTTTCAGTTTGTCAATTCAATTAAACATTCCATTTGGCCTTGCGCTTTTCGAGGAATGAAGCCATCCCTTCCTGCCCCTCATCGGAAGCACGCAATCCGGCAATCAGCTTTGCTGTAAAATCAATGGAATCTTCAAAGCCGTATTTATTATATAGGTTGTAGATGAGTTCTTTAGTAGCTCCCATGGCTGCCGGGCCACTGCTCATCAGCATTTTTTTTGTAAAAGCCAGTTGTGCGTCCAGGGTTTCTTCATCGGCAAAGGATTTGTTCACCAATCCGAATGCTTCTGCTTCCTTACCCAGAAAACGCCTGCCGGTGATCATCAGGTCACGGGCGCCATATTCCCCAATACGCTTACATACATATGGAGAGATGGTTGCCGGAGCGATGCCAAGTTTCACCTCCGCAAAGGCAAACTTTGTTTCATCATCACAATATACAAAGTCGCATGCTGCAAGCAAGCCATTTGCGCCACCTATTGCAGCCCCATGGACTACTGCGACAGTCGGCTTTTTGCAGGTATAGATGGCATTGAAGCATTTGGCTAGTTTCAGGCCGTCCTGGTAATTTTCTTCAAAGCCAAATTCGGCAATGCCTTTCATGTAGTTCAGGTCAGCACCGGCACAGAATGATTTTCCACGTCCGCGAAGCATCACGAAGCGGACATCACCCATGTCGTTTACCTTTTCAAATGCATCAACGATCTCACCAATCATCTCAGCATTCATGGCATTATGTACATCGGGACGGTTAAGCCAGACGATCCCGGCATTATCAGTTATTTCAAACTCAATATTACTATATTTCATATTCCAATAGGTTTTACATTCTAAAAACGCCAAATTTTTGATCAGGGAAAGGATTGTTCAGCGACATGGCAATACCCATGGCCACTACTTTCCTGGTATCGACCGGGTCAAGGATACCATCATCCCAAATCCTGGAGGTGCTGTAATAGGCAGATCCTTCAACATTGTATTTATCTTCAATGCCTTTACGCATCTTGTCTATTTCTCCCTGGGGCATTTCCTCACCTCTGGCAGCGTATTGGTCTTTCTTGACTGAGATCAGCACATTGGCAGCCTGCTGTCCTCCCATCACTGAGATTTTGGCATTGGGCCACATAAAGAGCAATCTTGGGTCGTAAGCCCTGCCTGCCATGCCATAATTTCCTGCTCCAAATGAACCTCCGAAGAGAATTGTAAACTTAGGTACATTGGCATTAGCGACTGCATGTACCATCTTGGCCCCGTCTTTTGCAATACCACGATGCTCGAAGTCTTTCCCTACGATAAAACCCGTAATATTTTGCAGGAATACCAGTGGGATCTTCCTTGATGTACAAAGTTCAATGAAGTGAGTGCCTTTTACCGCCGACTCGGGCAAAAGCACACCATTGTTTGCAAGAATACCTACCGGATAGCCCATTATGCGGGCAAAGCCGGTGACCAGGGTTGGTGCATAGTTTTCTTTGAACTCATGGAAACGGCTTCCATCAACAATCCGCATGATCACCTCACGTGAGTCGACAGCCTTCTTGAAGTCAACCGGAGCGATGCCATAAAGTTCTTCAGGGTCATAAGCCGGGTCTTCCGGTGTGATGACATCCAGCATCTGTTTTTTGTTCTCATCCAAAGATTCGAAAATGTTGCGGCAGATCTGAATGGCATGGGTATCATTTTCAGCCAGGTGGTCGGCCACGCCGGATATTCTGGTATGCACATCCCCTCCTCCAAGCTCTTCAGCGGTTACTACCTCACCGGTAGCTGCTTTTACAAGTGGCGGGCCTCCCAGGAAGATGGTGCCCTGATTCTTCACGATGATAGCCTCATCGCTCATAGCCGGTACATATGCTCCTCCAGCCGTACAGGAACCCATCACGATGGCGATCTGAGGAACGCCCATGGCTGAAAGCTTTGCCTGGTTGTAAAAGAATCGTCCGAAATGATTCTTATCCGGGAATACGGTATCTTGCTCAGGAAGGAAAGCCCCACCGGAATCGACCATGTAAACGGTAGGCAGTTTGTTCTCCATGGCGATATCCTGGGCACGCAGATGCTTGCGAATAGTAAACTGCATATAAGTGCCGCCTTTAACAGTTGCATCGTTGGCAATAATAACTGTTTCCCTGCCCTGTATCACACCGATCCCTGTCACAATCCCAGCTGAGGGAAAGCCGTTATCATACTGGTCATATGCGGCAAGGGGTGACAACTCCAGAAAGGGTGTATTGGGATCGATCAGCTTATTGATCCTCTCGCGGGCAAGCAGCTTGCCCCTTCCCTTGTGCTTACTGATGGCATTATCAGAACCACCCCTGGTCACATCCTTGAGAATTCCTTTGTATTTGCCGAGTAATTCAAGAAAGGCTTTTTTGTTTTCCTTAAACTCTTTGGAGTTTACGTCGATTTTGGTCTCTAGTTTGAACATCTGAAGGCATTTATTTAAAAAAATATGAAATGAACAAATTGGTATTTCTCAACACAATAGTATGCAATTATACTCATAATTTCTTTTTTATGAAAATTAAGTTTTCAGTATATGCATCAAACTAAAATTAGCTGTATTTCAGTCACTTTTCAAAGCCCTTGAAAAGATATGCACAACCTTAGGGTATACGGCATTTTTTGCTACCTTAGCAAGGAAATTTGTTCGAGAGCATTTGACATATGCCATTTTACATTTTACATGTGCCTTTTTACATTTGACTTATGCCTTTTTACATTTGATTATTAACCCAACATTCAAAACTTCAAACTTCAAAGAATATGAGCTTTAATTATCCCAAAAAAGTCAGAATAGGCGACATCACTGTAAGAGATGGTTTTCAGCATGAAGAAAAGTTTATTCCCACCGAAGCCAAGCTATGGGTACTGGAACAACTGATCCTGGCAGGCTTTAAGAACATTGAATCTACCAACTTCGGAAATCCAAAGGGCATGCCACAGTTCGGCGATGCTGATGATCTGATGATGAAGCTTCACAAAAGCAAAAAAGTGAAAGGCAAGCTGGACGATGTCATTGTTACCGCTATCACCATTCGTGAGCGTTCCATGGACAGGGCTATACAGGCCAGGAAAGACGGATATGGTCCTGACAGAATCCTTGTAATGGCGTCCACCTCTGAGTCGCACCAGAAGGTTAACTCAGGAATTGGCATTGAGGAATATTTCAAGA
Source organism: Bacteroidales bacterium (assembly GCA_023132505.1). Classification (GTDB taxonomy): domain Bacteria; phylum Bacteroidota; class Bacteroidia; order Bacteroidales; family B18-G4; genus B18-G4. The sequence continues at coordinate 3,926 of JAGLYE010000164.1, forward strand.
TGTGTGAGAAATATATTCCGAAGTGCCATGATGCAGGCATCCTGGTAAACGGTACCGTAAGCACCATCTGGGGCTGTCCTATTGAAGGTCCTACAGAAATGTCGAAAGCCATTGAATTTACAAAGCGCTTCCTCGATATGGGCGCGGATGATATTGAACATGCCGACCACGACGGTTCAGCATCTCCCGACAGGGTTTATAAGTATTATTCCATGTTGCTGGATGCCATCCCAAACCCTGAAAAGCATATTGCGCATTTCCACACTACACGAGGCTGGGGTATGGCAAACGTTCTGGCGGCATTACAAGCCGGAATGACCAATTATGAATCTACCATGGGTGGCATTGGCGGACAGCCGGCAAACTTTGTGAGCGGAGTTCCTGTTTCAGGTACAGGGAGCTATTATTACAAAGATCCTAATATTGCAGGTCTTGTATCAACTGAAGACATAGTTGTGATGATGGACGAGATGGGTATTGATACCGGACTGGATGTTGACAAAGTCCTGGAGATCGGTAGCATGGTTGAACGTATTTGCGGAAGGCCGCTGCGCTCAGAAGCCATCAAAAATGGAAGGATTCCAAAGGAACTGAGCGGACGCAGCTGA
>JAGLYE010000165.1 GCA_023132505.1 Bacteroidales bacterium
CCAAGTACTCCAAGTACTCCAAGTATTCCAAGTATTCCAAGTACTCCAAGTACTTCAAAACAGCATTTTTAAACCCGCCATATTCAATTATTCACAGCATTTAGTAACTTAGTCGCTGAAATAAAAAAACAAAAACAACCAATTAAAAAGATAATATCATGGGAAAAGGTCAAGATGCAAAGAAAAACGTAAAAAAAGCACCTCAGAAAACTGCAAAAGAAAAAAAGGCCGAAAAGAGAGAGAAGAAAGCTAAAAGAGATTAATTGTTTTCTGAAAGAATCAGCACGACAATGTATCTGTAAAAAAGCCGGGCTGGAAATGATTTCAAAGGTTATTGCCCCTGCTTGCGCCTGAGCTTCAGGATTGCTAACATAAGGCATACAAGCAACTTTTGTCGATACCTGACATCAAATAATCCAGACCATCAAAGCAAAAGACCCGGGGACAAACCTTTGATATCCGAAATTCGATATCCGATATCCGATATCCGAACCTATAATCATCCACATTCTACATATCTCTCACCTTTCACCCTGTACCCTGCACCCTGTACCCTGCACCCTGTACCCTGCACCCTGTACAATATATTATGTGTTTAAAATATTATAGTATCTTTGCAAAAATTAAGATTTGAGAATTTGCGCATTAATTTTCTAATTCCCTTCGCGCAATTAGTTTATCACTGCCTTTTTTTAAATCCAAATATTAACTACAGCTTAACCGGCATATATCGAAGCACTGGAATTCATCTTCACCGGTTATCTGAACAAACAATTTAAAATTATACACAATGAACATTTACGTAGGAAACCTTGATTTTAAGGTACAGGAAAATGACCTGAAAACATTATTTGAAGAGTATGGTGAAGTTGAATCCACAAGGATTATAACTGACAAATACAGCGGCAGAAGCAAAGGCTTCGGCTTTGTTACCATGGAAAATGACACAGAAGCCAATGATGCTATTGAGAATCTGAATGGAACTGAATTCAAAGACAGGGCACTGACTGTGAATGAGGCCAGGCCAAGAAAAGAAGAAAATAACAGGTATTAAACCGTAACATACATCTTTATCACGGCCATGGTAAAATGGTGCTTTTTCATGTTATTCATGAAAAAGCACCATCTCTTCATTAATAAAGCCGGCAAAACAAACGGATTATAGAATCCAAAACTTAATTTATGGGAAGATCACAAGAAACATTTGGTAAAAAAGAAGTCAGAACTAAGAAAGAAAAAAAGAGGAAAGAGAAAGAAAAAAAGAGGTTGGCCAAAAAAGAGAGTGAAAAGAAAACCGACCCGGACGACATGATCGCTTATGTCGATGCCAATGGAAGGATCACCTCTGCCCCACCTGACCCAAGTAACAAAGAAGACATTGAACTGGAAGATATTGAGGTCAGCGTGCCCAAGAGCGACAATACACACAAAAATGACCCCATCAGAACGGGCATCGTAAGTTTCTTTAATGAATCAAAAGGCTATGGATTTATTAAGGATTCCATCACAAAACAAGATGTTTTTGTACATATCAATAACACCCTTGATGAAATCAAGGAAGGTAACCTGGTTACTTTTGAGATTGGATCAGGACAAAAAGGACCTGCGGCCATGAATGTAAAAAAGCTTAAACAATGAGCTTCCGAAAAGATCTTCAACTTGCTGTTCTTATTGATGCTGACAACATTCCTTATTCAAACATCAAAGGCATGCTCGAGGAGATCGCCAAACTAGGCATCCCAACAATTAAAAGGATTTACGGAGACTGGACCAAAAGAACAGTTGCCGGGTGGAAGCCGGCTCTGCTTCAACATGCAATAACTCCGGTGCAACAATACAGTTACACTACCGGCAAAAATGCAACGGATTCAGCAATGATCATTGATGCCATGGATATTTTACATAGCCAGAAAGTAGATGGCTTTTGCCTGGTATCAAGCGATAGTGACTTTACCCGTTTGGCCATCAGGTTAAGAGAATCAGGCATGACAGTGATCGGAATTGGAGAGAAAAAAACACCTCAACCTTTTATAGTTGCCTGCGATAAATTCATCTACATCGAGATCATCGGGGCAAAAGAATCCATTAAGCCAGATATCTCTTCGTCCGGTGCTGAATCATCAACAACAATAACGGAAGTTGATCCAATTGACAAGCGGTTCATTCAATTACTCAAGTCTTCTATCGAGGATCTTGCAGATGATAATGGATGGGCATTTCTTGCCGAAGTAGGCTCACTGATCATAAAAAAGAAACCAGATTTTGATCCCCGGAATTATGGTTTCTCAAAACTAACGCCACTCATCAAATCCTTAAATGAATACTTTGAAATTGATGAAAGGGATTCTGGAAAACCCCGTATTAAGCATATCTACGTACGGATAAAGAGCAAATCCTCATCCAGATAGCTCTATTACTACCTTTTGATTAACCGTAATTTTCCATCATGAACCCATTACCCGGCACCCGACACCCGGTACCCGGCATCCGGCATCCGGCATCATTTTTAACAATATAATTACAGCTAATAAAAATCAACTAACTTTGAAGAGTTGACAGAGCACAATTTATTATATTACTTTTCCAGTGAATAGAAAACTAAACCAATTCGTAACCTTGCTGAAAGCAGCCCTGGGGCTTTTCCTCAGTATCAGCTTCGCGGTATTTCTATTCGTGCTTTTTTTTGAGCCATTTTCCCTGGACAGGTTTGATTTCAATAACCGTATACTATTTGTTGCAGGAATGGCGGCCATTACCTTTACAATAATGAGCCTTGTACGGATCACACTGCCCTGGCTCATACAAAAGTACGATCAGCATCAGTTCGACCCCTTGCTGCCACCATATGCCAATAGTTTTATCATTTTCACGCTGACTTTTGTTTCCTTTGGCTTCTATATTCACTATGTTGGATCGGTTAACCTCACAATCTCCATCATGTTTAAACTGGGACTGATAAGCCTTGTACTGCCGATTTCGCTGTGGCTCCATGATCTGATCAAGGATCTCAAAAAACAGAATGCAGTCCTGAGAAAGGAATTGAAAATATTTGAAGGGAAAGTTGAGAAATATGAGGAGGATTATCTGAGCAAACCCATTGAATTCACTTCTGATACTAGTTCCGAGAACCTCAACCTGCTCATTGCAGATGTCGCCTTCATAAAGTCTGCCGATAATTACGTGGAAATAGTATTTAAAGAAGGTGATATTTTAAAGAGTAAACTGATCAGGAATACCCTGAAAAATATTGAACATCAACTTAAACCTTATTCCAATTTTATACGCTGCCACAGGATCTGCATTGTAAATTCCCATTATATTGAAAAGCTGAATAAGGACTTTAGCAGTCATTGGCTTAGCATAAAAGGATATGATGAACGTATCCCTGTTTCGCGCCAATACCTGTTAAAACTTAAAGAAATAATTTAGAATTCAACAGCCAGGGGGCGAATACCATTCACCCCGCGATTTTACTACTTGCCACCAAATTAGTTGATTTACCCCTGATTATCGCCATCTAGCCCCTTTTTGTTTCATGGCAAATAATCTAAAAATACCTTTGTTCGTTAATAAGGTCAATTTATATTTTATCAACATGACATTATTAGCAGAGAGGCCTTAGTAAAACAATTTTATGAACATGACCAAAACTCATTCATTTCATATCCCGATACTGGGAATTGGCTATTCGGTGGATACTCCCCTGAAGATATCTCAATATGGGATAGATTCAGTTATCTCACTGGTGGACGATATATTGTTTGAGAAACTGAGGAAGATGTATTGCAGCAAACATGGTATTGCTTATCACGAGATCACAGAAAAAACCTCAGATTACCGGGCAAAGCGGATAACAGCCTATCTGAACCTTATCAAAAGCTTATCAGAAAAGAAATTTGAAGAACTCAAAAAGTCCGGATCAGAGAATGCAGATTCCCTCTGGGAATTTATCAGCATGTTGCCCGAAAACAGTGAGCTTAAGGAGAAACTTATCTCAATTACAGCAAAAGAAAACAACAGCAGCGAAATAAAGATTTTTTTAGACGAGAACTTATCGATGGGAAGCATTAATGTCAACATCATGACTAAAATCGATAAGGATAATTACAAAGATGGCGAAAAGCTACCTGTTGAGTATAATGATGCCCACGCTGCCTTTCGGGGTTTTGCAAACTCAGAATTGGAGTCCACAATAGTCCTTTCGGCGGGAATAAATCCCAGATTATACAGCTATATGCAAGAATTTGAGGATTTTTATCCTGATATGCATGGCCGCATCAAAAAGAAAATTGCTATAAAAGTAAGTGACTACAAATCTGCATTGATCCAGGGAAAATTCCTGGCAAAAAAAGGATTATGGGTATCAGAATACAGGATAGAATCAGGTTTGAACTGCGGAGGACATGCTTTTGCAACAAACGGTTATCTTATGGGGCCTATTTTAGAGGAATTCCGGGAAAAGCGTGAAGAATTGATCCACTCAATACATGATATACTGGTCACTGCGCTTAGCGGAAAAGATC
>JAGLYE010000166.1 GCA_023132505.1 Bacteroidales bacterium
TGCCCTGCGACAATGCGTGCCCTGATATGCTCAGGACCGTAAAAAATATACGCAGGGCCTTATACATTTTATTGTTTGATTAGTTTAATAACAGCGGAATGGCCATTTGCTGATATATGAAGAAGGTACAAGCCAGGTATTAACCCTGACAGGTCCAAACTTTCATTTTCAGCGTAATTATCAACCACCAGCATGCTTTCCCCGGAAACATTAAAAAATTCGAGCCGTACTTTATCTGCCCCGCAAAGGTGAAGATTATCACCGGCAGGATTTGGGAAAACCCGGATATCGTGCCGGACTTTGTCTTCATGAAGAATGGCCGGCAGTTCAACAGTGCAGGATGCTATTGCATTGATATCAGGGTGATCTGCAAGGGATACAGTAATTTCCAACTCACCTGATGATGTGACAGTAAGTAAATTATCTTCATTTATTGTTGCTTCCGACATATTGGTTTCCCATATAATTTCTGCCTGCGGCATGAGCCGGCCCACGTGAAAAGCGAATACCTCTAATTGATAATGCATTGTATCTATCACCACAGGCATATCCTTAATGACAAGCATATCCAATACGCCTGTAATCCCCGGATCAGGTGCAACATCAGCGGCCCCGGTGATTTCCGTAGAGATCTCCCCAAGCCAGCCTGCATTGTCCATTACGCCTGTTTGCACCTTTACAAAATGAATCTCATCCAGGTCAACATAGTTTCCCGAACTGTCAATGGCCCATCCGATATCAAAAGCATCGCCTCCTGAGTTTTCCTTTTCCAGCGTATATGGATTATCCGGTACTGTATAAGGCGCTGACCCCCTGAGGCGATTATCGGCATAGCCAAAGGCCCTCTGAGCAGACTTTACAAAAGCAGGATCGGAAGTATCGATCACCGGCATAATATGAATACCGCTCAACAGATACTGATCAGCACCAATTTCAGGAAAAGAATCTGCGAGCGGATAATATGGCTGTGTGTGTATCGAATTGGCAAAAATAAAACCACTGTTCCCCATGTTGTCGTTCCATGGGACATCTGTTGCAGTATCCTGCTGGGGATTGATATATGTCACGCGATAATCTAATATGGTGGACGAAAACCAGTGGTCGCTGCCGGCCAGCACATACCAGCTATCATCAGGCAGGCCATTCCCGTTCTCATCCTTCATCACATAAACAATTCCCGGTTCGGAAGCACCCGGCACGGGATTACCGAAAATACTAAAATCAACGCCAAATGGGTTGTCGGGGTGGTTCTCAACAGGGTTTTCAAATCTAAAAACAATATATCCGCCATAGGCCCCCAGGCTCAGCGAACCATTTACAGTTCCGATGATTGAATAAGCTGAACCCGGCAAACCCCAAGGGGCTGCATTGATATGCTGGCCGGGTGCAGGCTTGTATTCCGGCACCTCATAAATATACTGCGCCTGTGCAAAACAGCTGAACGCAAAGCCCAGTAAAATGAAGAGGCATCCTTTTTTCATTTTTAAGGCGAATTATCTCAAGATGATCTTTTCAACACTCACTGATTGTCCATGCCGGACTTTCAGGATATAACAACCCGCTGCAAAGCCCTCCAGGTCAACAGGCTGTCCTGACTTATAAGTCTCGTTCACATAAACAAATGTACCATTAAGATCCATAATGTATATACAGGTTTCAGAATAGCCGGCTGTTTCAACCCGGAGCATGCCATAAGTTGGATTGGGATAGACATTTATCTCAATACCTGGAGTTGAATGGCCAAATATTCCTGTATCATCGGGTACGATGGTCACATTATCAATACAGAAATAGGTCGGAGTATTGATCCCATAAAGTCCCACATCCGTTGATTCCATTGAAAACATCAGGCTGTCGACTTCACCCAGGCTTTCCAGGTCGATCCATTCCCAGCTCTTTACGATATAATCTTCATCATTGTTTGTGAAGCAGTAATCGGCCAGAAAGAATTCCACGGTATCAGTAGCACTTCCATTCAGCAGACCCCATACCATGAGTTTGAAATAATCGGGATCATCACCGCTTTCTCCACCAAACTTTTTCGACACTGCATCACCATCCTCCATGGCCAGGGCGGCATAAGTACTGTTGGTGATATAAAATCCTCTTATTTCATGTACATTAAGGTCGGCAAAGTTCATTGTTATGGGAATGATCTCCCCCGTCATAAAGTCGGTTGGCACATAAGCCAATCCGTAGTTTTTGCCTTCCGAGGCAACCGGGTCATAGCCTTCGGCAGTAATGGCACTGAACTGGTTCAGCCAGCCGGCAGTGGTGTCATCGGCCATATTGGAATAAGCCCATTGGCTCCACGACATCCATGTTGTGTCAAAAACATTGGGAAAGTAAGCCAGACCAGACGTAAAGCCACCGCTGAGGTCGGCACCATTCCAGTAGCTGTCAGGTTCAATGATAAGGTCCTCAAAATCGGAGACCACATCATCCGCATTGAAATTGTTTTGTGCATTTAACAGCCCAAAGCTGCACACAAATGCCAGCAAAAAAAAGTAAGTTTTCCGCATACTCTTAAAAATTAAAAGGTTAATAAATAAACTTGATTTTGCAGCAGGTGGCGCCTTTGGGGGCAGGTAGTATCATGTGATGAGCTCCCAGTTTGCCGCAGGTTGCAAAATCCAATTTCAAAGGCAGGTTTTCTGACTTACTCCTCCTTTTTAACGCCTTCCCACCCCCGAGTACTCGGGGTCAGTGGCATCTTGTTAAAAAGCATTGGAGATCACAGCAGCGGAAACTGTTACCGAATCTCACGGTATTCCCTTTTATCCCGAGTGCTCGGGACCAGTGAATATACAAAGATAAGATAAATTCATATCTTTATGTCACGAAATAAAAACTAGTTTTAACCCCCTATTTAAAAAAAACAAAATCAATGAAAAGAGGATTATTAACTTTAATCGCAATTGCCCTGTTTCAGCTTAGCGCTTCCATTGCTCAGGATTTTGACATCACAGTTGAAAGCATATATGAGGCACCCCAGAACACACAAATGAAGCATGTAAAATCTGCTATTGACAGTAAAGGGAACCTGCATACCGTATTTCTTGACGGTGCTCACGGATTTGCTTACTATGCAACAAACAGCAGCGGCTCATGGAAATTCGAGAAATTGACCTATTTCGATGAGGGATACAATGAAACTGTTGAAATTTCATCTTTCCCCAACATCGCTATCGACAAAAACGACAACATCAGCATTGTCATGTTCGGCAGATACAAGGAAGATCTTCTTTACGCATCAGGGAATGTATCCGGAACGGGATGGGAATTTACCAATGCGAAGAAAACATCTGACCTGATGAAGTTCAGGATCTTTGACGAATACGCAGATATGTGCGTCGATAAAAATGGCGGACTGCATATTTACAGCTGTGCAACCATATGGGATGAGAATAACACTGAACACTGGATGTCTGCCGTATATTTTTACAAACCGGCTTCCGGAAACTGGCAAATGGAGATGATCATGCCAGGAATAGCGAATAAAATCAGTTATGCAGCGGATCCTTCAATAGCAACATATGGTGACAAAGTTTACGTTACCATCGGAGGCGACAGGGACTTGCATTTCGGGTCGAAGAATATTTCAGGAGGACAGTGGAAAATAGAGAAGCTGGTCGACTATAAGGGCGGAATGAATACCTGGAAACACCATACCTCTATTTGTGTATCACCCCAGGGAAATCCAAAATTTGCTTATTTTGAATATGATCAGGAAAGCGATAATTTTGGGATAAACATCATGTCGAAAGATAAATGTGGCACCGGAGAATGGATTGCAGATCAGGGTATTGATGGCCCCGAACATAAAAAGAGGCCGGCCATCGCTATGGATGCTCACGGTAAAACCTATATCGCATTCGGAGGTAAGGATCTGTTTCTGTATACCGAAACTTGCGAATGCAATCAAAAATGGGAAAGATTATACCATGATGCAAACATTAATACCGAATATACAGACGTGGTAATAGACAAGCAGAACAACGTGCATTTCTTCTACACCTATGAGCAGAAGGTGTACCACCTGAAAGCTGAACCTAAGACCAGTACGGAGGCTTGTAATTATCGCCCATCCATTTCATTTGATGGAAAAACAAACGTAAAACCGGGCGAAGAATGGAGTACCACCATTAATGCATCAGACCCTGAATGTGATCCTGTTGAGATCTATTCCATTATTATGCCCGACGGCTTTGATCTCATCGATCACGGTAATGGATCCGCTACTTTTAAAGGTTATATTGAAATGCCGGAAGGCCAAACTGATGGTGAAGTTGTCCTCAATGTTTTCTGTAAAGATGACAAACACCCCGGCTCCAATGGCAAGAATGCAGGGATGGCCATCAAACTGAAGATCACAGCCGAAGGCAATGAAAAAGGGGCGGTCACTTATACCAATAATTGCCCGAAGTAAAGTTTAGGAAGTACTTGGAGTACTTGGAGTACTTGAAATACTTGAAGTTACTGCCTACTTTGTACACCGAAGCTTTAGCGTAGGTGT
>JAGLYE010000167.1 GCA_023132505.1 Bacteroidales bacterium
AAGATTTTACCGGTGACGGGCAGGCTGAGGCCATTGGTGGCGCTGCTGATAATGGTGAAACCGAGGGCAGGGTTCATGGGATCAATGGTGCTGACGGCAGCATCGAATGGACGTTTGTAACTGAGGGAACATCCGTTTGGGCTCTTGAACAGTTAAATGATGTTAACGCTACAGGTACACAGGATATCATCGCCGGCGATTTTGGTGGCAATATTTATATTATTGATCCTGAAAACGGGGCACAATTGCATACAGCTACGGCAGGTAATAACCTTTTGATACGTTTTGTTAAACTTGATGATGTGAATAACGACGGCCACCCTGATATCCTGCTGGCATACAGTGGCACAAACGGGATTGTCCTCAGTGGGCTGGATGCATCAATAATATGGTTCCAATCGCTTGCCGACAAGGCCTGGGTTGCTGATCGTATCAATGATATTAGCGGCGACGGGCTGAATGATGCTATCATTGGAACATTGTTCTCTGATAACTATTGTTACTTCCTGGATGGGACAACAGGTGAAGAACTGGAGTCAGTTGCCTATTACACTCCATTAGATGCTATTCGTGCCATTCCTGATATAGTTGGTGACCACTCTATGGAGATGGTAGCAGGCGGACGCAACGGAAATGTGTTTTGTTTCTCAGGAGGGATCAATCCCGCTACTGCTATAGAAGAGCTGTCAGAAAACCCCGGGGACATCATGGCCAGCTGTTATCCAAATCCTTTCAATTCCGGTTCAGGATATGGAACAAAGATCAACTATATTATCAATGAACCTGGTTATACAGAGGTGAACATCTATGATATACAGGGTCATCTCGTTGCGAAACCAGATAATGGCTTTAAGCAAAAAGGCCTCCATGTTGCAGAATGGAATGGTCAGGACTACACCGGAAACATACTTCCTGCAGGATTATACTTTTGCAGGATCACATCCGGCCGGCAAGCACAGACATTGAAGATCTCTATGCTTTAAGCAGAAACCTGCCAATTAATATCAATTATCATTCTGAAGAGTGAGTTGACAAAGAACCTGCCGGCATTCAAAAATTTGAAATTTAGAATATTCACATGATTTTTTTCATGATATTTACAGATTCTATTAAACCCATTATCTGCCCAATCTAAACTAAAAACTATAACCATGATCAGAAAATCACTTTCTGCCTCCCTACTATTCAGCCTCTTATTAGCATTATGCAGCTATTCACAAACCGATCCTGTGGTTAGCAAAATAATAGAGATCGGCAAAACCGACAATCAAACCATGGAGCACCTGGATATATTGTGCAATCGGTTTGGAGGCAGGCTGATAGGTTCTGATGCTTACGAAAATGCAGCAGTATGGGCCGCAAGCAAGTTCGAAGAATGGGGCATGGAGGTAGTAATGGATGAAGCCGGAGAACTGCCGGTGGGTTTTAACCGTGGCCCCTGGTTCGGAAGGATGCTTTCGGATAATGGTATGCACCTTCACTTTGCTACTCCATCCTACACATCGGGAACAAAGGGCGTTCAACGCGGGCATGTATTGATAGAACCTAAAACCCAGGCAGAATTCGACCGGATGAAAGGAAGGCTGAAGGGCGCCTGGGTGCTGATCTCAGGTGTAAATGAGGGTTGGCCCATTGATTATTCGGAACAGGCCAATATTAAAAGGGACTCCATAAAATTAGAAAATGGCAAAATAGCAGCAGAAAACAGTAAGATCAGGAGGGAGAACCGGAACAACAGGGGTACAGATAATCCTAAAAAGGAACTGTTGCCACTGATTGAAGAACCGGCAATTTTTTATAAAGAAATGTGTGATGCGGGAATCCTTGGGATCATTCAATCCACTAAGACACCTATTCGCGTTTTGTACGACAGGAAAAACATTAATGACATGACCTTCGAAACCCTGCCGACTGTCCCTGATATCAAGCTCGATGAGCATCAATATGCAGTTATCAAGCAAATGGCAGAAGAGCGAAGATATTTCCAGCTTGAATTTGATATTCGCAATCATTTCAAGATGGGGCCTGTTAAATACCACAGTGTGATCGGCATCATTCCCGGCACTGAGTTTCCTGATGAATATGTTATCATGGGGGCACATCTCGATGCTTATGATGTGGCAACCGGCGGGGTGGATGACGGTTCGGGTGTTACACCTACCATGGAAGCCGCCCGCCTGATAATGGAGGCAGGAGGCAAACCCAGGCGGACCATATTGGCTATTCTATGGACCGGTGAAGAGTTTGGGCTGTTAGGCTCTCAAAGTTGGGTTGACAGGAACAAAGATAATTTAGACAAGATATCAAATATGGTAAACCGTGATGGAGGTCCAACGGTACCAACAGCTGTTAGTGTTCCGGAAGCCATGCGGGAGGATTTTGAAAGCATTTGTGCCCCGATAAACGATATAAATCCCGACTTTCCTTTTATAATAACTGAACGCAAACCCAGGGAAAAACCAAAAAAAGCATGGGGCACCGACAGCGGCCCCTTTGCCGTAGAAGGCGTGCCAACCATAGGTTTTCAAACCGCTGACCCAAAAGGGTATAATTTCAGCTACAGGGAAATATGGCATACAGAAAGGGATCTTTACAATAAAAGCATTCCGGAGTACCAGGAACAAACAGCTATTGTGACTGCCATTGTTGTTTATGGGATTGCCAACTTAGACCACTTGCTGTCGCGCGATGGCTATTATGTTGAAAAGCCGGAAAAACCGGAAAAAAAGAAGAAATAGTTTAATAATTATATCATAGGAAAACCTTTCCACAAAAACTAAGGATGCCTCCTAAAAAAGTGATCATAATAGGTGCCGGCCTGTCAGGCCTGTCTGCAGCTTCATATTTGCAGATGAATGGTTTCAATACTGAAATATTTGAAATGCATTCCAGCCCGGGTGGTTTATGCACATCATGGAAGCGAAAAGATTACATGATTGACGGCTGCATTCATTTTATGATTGGCAGCACAGAAAGTGAAAGCACATATCCCTTTTGGAATGGGCTTATTGATATGAAAAAACTGGATTTTGTGTATTCTGACCAACATTGCTCGGTAATAAATGGTGATAATACAATTAACTTTTACAGCGATGTTGATAAACTTGAACAGGAACTGCTGCAGAAAGCGCCTGAAGACAAAAAACAGATTCAGTGGCTGATCAAAGGCATCCGTAAGTTTCTTAAGATAAAGTTTCCGGTAGAAAAGCCTGTCGAAGTGATGAATCTCATGGACAAACTCAAGGCAGGCATAATGATTTTGCCATTCAGCATTAAAATGATAAATGCTCTTAAAATCAGCAATAAGCAGTTTGCCGGGAAACTTAAAAACCCTTATTTACGAAAAGCATTCAAAATGATATTTGTTGGTGAACTGCATTTGTTTTCAACCATGTTGATCTTTGTATGGAGGCATAATCGACAAATGGGGTATCCGATTGGTGGCGCTGTTAAGATAAGCACTTTGATGGAAAGTAATTATTTGAAACTGGGAGGAAAAATTACTTACAACGCAAAGGTATCCGAAATAATAACTGAAAATAACCGGGCAAAAGGAATTGTGCTTGAGGATGGACAAATTCATGCTGCCGATATTGTAGTTTCAGCAGCTGATGGCAGGTCGACTGTTTATGATCTGCTGCATGGAAAGTTCAGGGACAAGCATATAATTGAAAGATATGAAGGCTCTCTTTTTGAAACAATCGATAAAACACTGTATGTCTCAATAGGAGTGAATAAAGATTTTTCGAAGGAGGATCATAAAATTTATTTCTTTCTTAAGAAGCCTATAAGAATTGACCCAAAAACAATTCTGGACTATCTGGATCTTACCCATTATTGTTACGACCCAACAGCTGCCCCGCGGGGGAAAACCCTGTTTACACTAATGCCTGAAGCCTTAGATTGGGAATATTGGAAAGCCTTGCGGGATAATGATATCGCAGAATATAATAAACAAAAAGAACGAATTGCCTCCAGTATCATTGAAGCACTTGATGAACATTATGGTGATATAAAGAAAAATGTTGAAATGTTTGATGTAGCAACTCCTGCAACCTATATCCGATATACCGGTAATTGGACCGGTGGGCAGATCAGCTGGAAAGCAAAAAAGGAAATTACCGGAAAGTCAAGCACATGGAAAATAAAAGGTTTGGAGAATTTCTATATGACAGGGCAGTGGACCGGCGTATCCGGCGGATTGAATCATGTGGTGATGATGGGGAATCATGTAGCACAGATTATCTGCAAGGATGAAAAGATGACATTCTCTTTTAATCAGAAATAACAAAGTATATTTTAAAGGCACTTATCTAAAATCAAACTCCGCACTCCGAACTCCGAACTCCGAATTTCCCTACCTTTACCCTCATGAATTATAGAGATTTCATAAGCATCCTCGAGGTCATCCTCCTGGCCGGTGTATTTGCCTTTCTTTTCAGGTTTATTTTTTTCAATTACACTTCAAAAGTCAGGAAGCCGGTTGCATGGGTACATG
>JAGLYE010000168.1 GCA_023132505.1 Bacteroidales bacterium
CGGAGTTATATGGCGATGTGATTATGGATTATGAATGGGAGATGGTGAGGATATGAGGCTTTGTGACTGTGTGACTGTGTTACTGTGTTACTGTGTGACTTTGAGACAAGGAGGAAATGGTGCATGGTACATGGTACATGCAAAATGGGAAATACAAACTTCAAATATCAGATTTCAAGCAGATCTCGGATCTGCTTGCAACGGCAGCTTCAGCATCCGCTCCACCTCCAGGCTCGGAAACCCAAACTCTTCCACTATCTTTCCGTAGATCATATAAACCCCATTACCCCTGAAAGGGTACCTTTTCAATGTATCGGGAAAATGAGTGCTGTCGAAAAACTCACCTTTATCATCGAGGAAGGCAGCAAAGTGCATGATCTGTTTTTTCACCGTCCGTACATACTTTACAGTGACCAGTAATCCGGCCATCTGCACCTTTCTTCCCACGTATTTTGTCATATCTGTAGCCCGTACTGTGCCGTTCACCGGATTTTGCAGCAGATCGAACCAGCCCAGGGTCTGCGGAAAGCCGATGAGTTCAATCTCATCGTATGCATCTTCAATCTTGCTGCTTTCCAGTTGGGGCAGGCTGAACTTCTTTGCTTTCTGCCGGAAGAAGGTAGGGCCGGACGGGCGTATGCTGTTCTTGCCAAGGTGAAGGTGGGCTTCCCAGAGCAGATGCGATTTGGGCTTGCCGGTAAAATTGAATGCTCCCGTACGAATGAGCAGTACCATCTGCTCAATGCCGGCATGCATGCGTGAAATGAAATCTTCCAGCGAACGAAACTCTCCGTTCCTTTCACGCTCTTCAGCTATCCCGTGGCCTGCATTTTTCTGCAGACTGCCGATATGGATAAAACCGGTATATATCTTTGTGCCAATGATCCTGGTATTGTAGTTGCTGTGGTTCACACAGGGCAGCATGATCTCAGCTCCCCAGCGGCGGGCCTCGTTAAAATACACCCAGCGGTGGAAGAATCCCCCGAAGTTGTTGATCACTGCCACCATGAACTCCATGGGATAGTGAGCCTTCAGGTAAAGGCTCTGGAAACTTTCCACGGCATAGGAGGCCGAATGGGCCTTGGAGAAGGAATAACCCGCAAAAGACTCGATCTGCCGCCATACCTCCTTTGTAATGCCCTCAGGGTAACCATATTCCTTGCAGTTGCTGAAGAACTTCTTTACGATCCTGTCGAATTCTTTCCTGCCCCTGAACTTGCCACTCATGGCCCTGCGCAGCACATCGCTATCAGCCAGGTCAAGGCCGGCAAAATGGTGGCACACCTTCAGCACATCCTCCTGGTAAACCATCACTCCGTATGTTTCTTCCAGCTGCTCCTTCATCACGGGATGAATATATTCGAAACCATCCGGATGATGAAAGCGGTGGATGTATTCACGCATCATCCCCGACCTTGCTACCCCCGGACGTATAATGGAGCTGGCAGCCACAAGCCTCAGGTAATCATCACAGCGGAGTTTTTTCAGCAATCCCCGCATGGCAGGGCTTTCTACATAGAAGCAGCCATTGGTCTCACCTTTTCTTAAAAGATCTTTCACCTTTTGGTCTTTCTTGAACTTGTCAACCTGGTGTACATCTACCTTAATACCTCTGTTCTCTGCCACAATATCGGCGCATTCACGGATGTGCCCAATGCCCCGCTGGCTCAGGATGTCCAGTTTTTCAAAGCCAATGTCCTCAGCAACGTACATATCCCACTGCGTTGTAGGAAAGCCCTTGGGTGGCATGTCCAGGGCCGTGTAAGCATATATGGGCTCTTCCGAAATGAGGATGCCGCCTGCATGTATGCTCCTGAGGTTGGGAAAGCCGGCCATCATCCCCGACAATGCATGGATCTTATCAGTGATTTGGTTCTTTCCCTGCGGATCATCAGGATAATGCACCAGGCGGTCTATCTCAGCTTTTGGCAAGCCATATACCTTGCCAAGCTCCCTGAATATCGACCGCCCTCTGAAAGTCGACATGGCACCAAGCAGGGCAGTGTGTTTCCGGCCGTACCTTTTAAAAATATAGTCCTGCACATCACCCCTTTCCCGCCAGGAATAATCAATGTCGAAGTCGGGGGGAGTACTCCTGCGCGGGTTGATGAACCGCTCAAAGTAAAGGTTTAACTCGATAGGGTCAACGTCTGTGATCCTCAGACAATAAGCGACTACACTATTAGCTCCGCTGCCACGCCCTACGTGATAAAAGCCACGCGACATGGAATAGCGGATAATGTCCCAGGTGATGAGAAAATAAGAAGCAAAGCCCAGGCGGGTGATCAGGTCCAGTTCGTGCTTCACACGCTTCCCGGCTTCCTCGCTTTTCTTGCCATAACGGTATTCGAGCCCATCCATGGCCAGCTTTTCCAGCAGGATCTTATCATCGTACAGGCTTCCGGTAAAGGTTTTCTTATTTTTTATGGAATGGAAATCAAACTCGATATGACAGCCGGCCATCATCTTTTCGGTATTCCTGATGATATCGGGGTAATGTTCAAAGGCTTTCAGCAGCTCATCGGCAGGCAACATCATCTCGTCAGGCCTTGCCATGAGTGAAGGGTCCAGCTTTGATAAAAGCGTGTTGTTATCAATGGCCCGCAGGTGGCGGTGCAGCTCATATCCGCTGCTTCCTGTAAAGGTGACCGGGTTCCTCACTATCAATTTCGATTGCCTGCTGCGAAAAGGGGAGGAGAGGAGCCTGCCGGAGTCGGAAGGGCGTATACCTATATATTCATTATCCTGCAGCTTAGCAGCTTGTAGCCCTTCAAAAGGATATACCACATAAACGTTTGGAAGCTGTGGCGGGCATTTGGGCAGTGGGGTCTTGTTCAGTCTGTGTTCTGAGAGGAATTCGTTCAGCTCCCTGAAACCTTCGTTGTTCCGGGCAATCCCGGTATAAAGGTATCTGTTCCCTTCCCTGAATTCAATCCCCGCAACAGGATGTATGCCTTCTTCATTACAGATCTTCACAAAGTCCATCACCCCCGTGGAATTATTGATATCAGCGATCCCAAGCATATCCAAACCATTGGCCTTGGCCAGCTTCACCAATGCTTCCGGCGAAAGGGTGCCGTAACGGAGGCTGTAGTAGGTGTGGTTGTTGTAGTACAATAGTGTTGAGTTTTGAGTGTTGAGTTTTGAGTTAGTTTTAAGTTTTAAATTATTCACTTTAATTAGGAACTAGCCACTCGGCACTAGGCACTAGGCACTTCACAGTCCCACCGCTCGTCTAACCGCTTTCTTTCCATACCTCACCCGAATGTTATCCATCGCATTATACAAGCTCACCATTTCCGGACTGTCTTCGAACATATTGAGTTGTTGCACACCGCTCACCAGGTAGCTGAACTTAATGCCCACCAGCCTGATAAGCATCCGGCGTTGGTAAAGCTTCTCAAATAGCTCAAGCCCCATGGGGATGAGCACATGGTCGAAAGCCGTATAAGGGATACGCTTTTGCAAAGTATGGGTGTCGAAGTTGGCATAGCGTATCTTCACCGTAATGCAGGAGGTGAGTTTCTGCTTTTTCCGGAGTTCAAAGGCCAGCCGCTCCGCCTTGGCACTGATGATCTCTTTCATCCTTATAATATCTATGGTATCGTTCTCGAAGGTGCTTTCCGAACTGATCGATTTCCGCTCCGAGTATTGCTGCACAGGGCTGTTGTCGATGCCGTTGGCCTTTTTCCATAATATGATACCGTTCTTACCCATCAGGCGTTCCATCATCTCCGGGGGGATGCTGCTGAGGGTGGCGATCTTAGAAACCCCCATGGAGCGGAGCAGATCATAGGCTTTCTTCCCTACCATCGGGATCTTTCGTATGGAGAGTGGCGCCAGGAAGGGTCGTACCTCAGGCTGCACTACCTGCAGCAGGCCGTTGGGCTTTGCCTCTCCCGTGGCGATCTTGGATACGGTCTTGTTCACCGACAAGCCAAAAGATATGGGCAGACCGGTATGGTCCATGATGCGGGTACGTAGCTCTTGCGTCCACTTCAGCGAGCCAAAAAAGCGATCCATGCCTGTGATGTCAACATAATGCTCATCGATGGATGCTTTTTCGTAGAGGGGGGCCTGCTCGGCAATGATATCGGTGACCATGCCCGAATATTTTGAGTACAAGTCCATGTCGCCACGCACGATAATGGCGTCCTTGCATAATGTACTGGCCATCTTCATAGGCATGGCCGAATGTACCCCAAACTGTCTTGCCTCATAGCTGCAGCTGGCCACTACGCCGCGGTCGGAAGTACCGCCTACAATAACCGGTTTACCCTCTAAGCTGCTGTTCATGAGACGCTCCACCGATACGAAAAAGGTGTCGAGGTCGAGATGGATGATCTGTCTTTTGCCGGGAGTCATAAAAAAAGTAAAGAAAAATTTGCTTTTAATAAATCAATTGTATTACCTTTGATTATATTCTAATCATTATTTTGATTGTAATTTAATCATTAATTCAT
>JAGLYE010000169.1 GCA_023132505.1 Bacteroidales bacterium
ATCACCGGATTCATGGCATTTTTTAATGCATGTTTGGCAATGATCCTGAACTTTCCAAGCCCCTTGGCCCTGGCAGTACGGATATAGTCCTGCCCCAACACATCGAGCAATGATGAGCGGGTAAGCTCCACCACTATGGCCAGTGGCCTGATACCCAAGGTAAATGCAGGCAGGATCAGGTTCTTCAAGTCAAGGTATTCGCCACGCCCGTAATCATCAACCGAATACAGGCTGCCAAACATGTTTAAGCCTGTGAACTGTACCAGTACGAAAGCAAAGATCCATGCATTGAGGATGGCTGCAAAAAATGAGGGTATCGACATTCCAAGCACCGAAAACACAAGGGCGACCCGGTCGAGGATGATACTTTTCTTCACAGCCAGCAAAACACCAATACCTACTCCAAATATGAGCGCAAAAAGAATAGAAACCCCTGCCAGCAACATGGTTTTAGGAAAGGCTTCAGACAATATTTCAGACACCTTGCGCTGGCTTTGGTATGAACGCCGGAAATATGGTTTTTTCAGAAATACGCTGGTGCCACCAAGCGGGATAAGCTTTACGCCAGTATATTTTTCATCATCGAAGTACCAATAGCTATCCTCGTTTTTTGTATTATGAACGGAAACGGGTGAAATATCATTCAGAAAATTAAAATACTGTATGTACAGGGGCTTATCACGTCCCAGGTCTTTGTTAATGGCTTCCACAGAAGCAATATCGGCTCTCTGCCCGAGCATCATCCTGGCCGGGTCACCGGGTAGAATATTAAACAGGATAAAGACTACGGTGACCACCCCCAGAAGGACCAGCAATCCGTACCATAAGCGTTTTATAATAAAGCGGAACATTGCTCTTAGTCATTCATGAATTCTACCTTCACATCCTGGTATGCAGGAAGGTCATTATAGTGCCATTTACCAAGCACAATCCCTGCATTCAGGAGCATCAGGCCCGGGTTGGCCCTCACCATAGCCTTCAGCACAGTATCATCTCCATAGTAAAACTCAAGGTGGTCATCCAGTAAAAGGTCTTCCCTGAAGTTATTAACGGTTTCGGGCAAACTGCTGGTGATCACGATCATTGATATTCCATCTGCATCTGCCTCACTGAATAAGGATTTGATCTTCTCAAAAGCATCACGATCAGTTCTTTCCAGATCATAGGCGATCACCAAAAACTGAAAGTCCGGGTTATCGATAAAGATATCGGTCTGATCCTCACCATCAGCGCTTTCAATGATAAGATCGTGCGATTTCAGCACCTCTGAATCATCAATCCTCTGATCCACAAATTCCCATTGAGCCATCCATAGAGAATCCTGCCAGGGCAAATCCTTCGAAAAGTATTCCTTTTCTTCTCCGGTCTCCTTATTCTTATATACCAGATAGAACTTTGCTTCCCCCCCACCTTCGGGCGCCATATCATTACCAACTTTCCATTCCCTGAAATCGACCATTGATAAGTGGTTAAGGTTAAAGTTGGAGAACCAGACGAAGCCAATCAAAAAAACTGCAAGAATAAAATAGCTGTATCCAAAAGTTGGGGGGGGGTGAAACTTCCTTCTCCAGAAAAAGATGATGGAGATAAAAATGATCAATACTATATTTTTATAGAAAGTTTCCCAGTTGGTAAGTTTTATGGCATCCCCGAAACAACCACAATCCGACACAGGTTCCCAAATAGCATCCACCATTGTGAGTATGGTAAAAAATATTATAAGTGGAAGCAAAATCCAGGATGACCTCTTTATCCCTGCATTAAAAATCAAGGATATCCCAAGAATAAATTCAAGGGTGCATAAAAAAACTGAGAAGAACAACGTTAGCGGGATTGCCCATTCCACGCCATATGCAATGAAGTAATCTTCTATGCGATAGGCAGTTCCGAAGGGGTCAACGCCTTTAACAGTCCCTGAAAATATAAATACCAGACCGACCAGCAGCCGGCTGAAATTCCTTATAAACTTCATCCTTGTTCTTCTTGTAGCTGTATGAGTGCAAAGACAGCATAGTTTATGATATCGAAATAGTTAGCGTCAAGGCCCTCCGAAACGGAAGTTTTTCCGTCATTATCTTCTATCTGCTTCACACGGAGCAATTTCATAAGGATGATATCGGTAAGTGAGCTGACCCGCATATTGCGCCAGGCTTCGTCATAATCGTGATTTTTGTTCAGCATGAGGTCCCGGGCTTCATAGATATACTTATTGTATAATTCCATGCCTGTTTTTTCGTCCAGGTCATCTTCTTCAGCTATACCCAGTTCAAGCTGTACCAATGCCATCACCGAATAGTTAATGATACCAATGAATTCAGGAATATTTCCCTCATCCACCTTGTTTACCCCTTTACTTTCAATGCTCCGGATCCTGTTTGCCTTTATGTAAATCTGATCGGTAAGGGATGGTGTACGCAAAATACGCCAGGCAAAACTATAGTCCTTCATCTTCTTCACAAAAACCTCCCTGCATTGTATTATTACGCTTTCAAACTGCTGTGCGGTTTTTTCCATCTTATATCGTAAATTAGCGGCCGGAACCGGCTGCAGACAACAATGCGATAAAGGTACATTTTTTTCATAAACCGGCAGGATGAAAAGCAAAGGGAAATTTCCGGATCTTTCAACACCCATAGTGATGGGCATCATGAATATTACCCCTGATTCCTATTATGATGGAGGCCGGTATCAGGCTGAAAAACAATGGGCCATCCATGCTGAAGAGATGACCAATAAAGGAGCTGTTATCCTCGACATAGGGGGGGCTTCAAGCAGACCCGGCGCCACTGAGATAAATGCAGAAGAAGAGTGGG
Organism: Bacteroidales bacterium; assembly: GCA_023132505.1. Lineage (GTDB taxonomy): Bacteria > Bacteroidota > Bacteroidia > Bacteroidales > B18-G4 > B18-G4. The sequence goes on from JAGLYE010000169.1 coordinate 2,814, forward strand.
CCAGGATCTATCCGGCACTCCGTAGCATCCGTTCCAGGCATACTGATATCTGCATCTCTGTTGACACCTTTCATGCAACAGTCGCTGAGAGGTGTATTGAGGCAGGTGCGGATATGATTAATGATATATCAGGTGGCACCTTCGATCAGAAGATGCCTGAGATAATAGGAAAATACCAGGTTCCCTATGTGATGATGCATATACAAGGCAGACCAGGAAATATGCAGCAAGACCCGAAATATAATGATGTTGTAGAAGATATTGCCGGCTTTTTCGATGAACAGATCAGCATTTTTACTCAGCATGGGGCATCACAGTTGATCCTTGATCCCGGCTTCGGCTTTGGGAAAACAGTAGAGCAAAATTATACGCTCCTCCATAATCTGAATCGTTTTAATACCTTCGGGTTCCCCGTCATGGTTGGGGTATCCCGAAAATCAATGATCAACCGGGTGCTGGGGGTCACAACGGAAGACACCTTGAATGGCACTACTGTTTTAAATACAATTGCCCTGATGAATGGAGCAAAGATCTTGAGAGTGCATGATGTGAAAGAGGCTGTGGAAGCAATTAAACTGGTAGAAGAACTTAAACCGGGATGACATCCCTAATCCTTCTCATTACCGTTTGGTTTCTCAAAAAATTCCGTTTCGAGAAAAGATTTCAGTTCTGCAACGCTGACTTTTGAAGCCAGTTTTCCCCCGACTGAATATGATATCTTGCCACTTTCTTCGGAGACGACAACAGCAATAGCGTCGGAAACCTCTGTAATGCCTACCGCAGCGCGGTGGCGAAGCCCCAATCTTTTCGGGATATCCGTATTACCGGATACAGGGAGGATACATGCAGCTGCCATCATGGTATTCCCGCTGATTATCACAGCGCCATCGTGAAGCGGCCCCTGCCCGTAAAATATATTTTCAAGCAAAGGTGCCGACAATCGGGCTTCGATCACTTCGCCTGTGTTGATATACTGTTTCAATTCGTTTTTCCTGGTAAGCACCAGCAAAGCACCCTGTTTCATTTCGGCCATGCGGCTGCAGGCCATAACTATAGCATTGGCGTCGATACCGGGCTGGCTATCAATGTTCAGTCGCCACAAAAGAAACCTCCGGCCCTTACTTCTCATAAAAGTTCTTGTACCAAGGGCAAGCAGGAATCGCCTGATCTCAGGCTGGAATATTACGATCAGGGCAATAAACCCCACACTGATAAAAGCCCCGAGAATTTTACTCAAAAGCTCCATCTGAAGAGCATTTACCACCTGCCAGATCAATACTACCGCCACAATACCAAAAAAGATATTAATGGCAACAGTCCCTTTCAGCAATTTATACAGCTCATATAAAAGTACAGCCACCAGAAAGATATCGATGATATCAATCCATCTTATCTGTATAAATCCGGTGATAAATAGTTCTGTCAAAGGGGGTTTATTCTTTTATACTGTTAAAAAAATTAAAGGTTTTGTTAAGTACTTAAAATACTTGAAGTACTTGAAGTACTTGAAGTTTGGAGTGCGGAGTGCAGAGTTCGGAGTTCGGAGTTATTTATTTAGCTTTCATCCTAGATCCGGGCTCATACTTCAAAATCCACCACTGCAGTCTGCTCCATTACTTCATACAACAGCTCAAG
>JAGLYE010000017.1 GCA_023132505.1 Bacteroidales bacterium
GCGTAGGAGGGTCAACCGTCAACTGGTACCCCGAGAACATTATCACTATTTCTGCGTATAAATATTTTAGTATTAATATTAGTGCGTCAAAGTCCCTGTTTATGCATACTTTACGGAAATTCGATTACATTTGCAGGGCTTAAGGCCAACATAAGGTATTACCGATGAGAAGAAATAAATTCCTATTACTGATATTATTTACCGGACTATTGCTGGCTTCTTGCGTTCCTCAGAAGAAAATACTGTATTTACAGGATATCCCGAAGGATGATTCAACCACAACCTTTGTAAATGATCGCTCCCTGAGCTATAAGGTTCAACCGGGAGATAACCTGTATATTAAGATCAACAGCCTTGAAGAAAAATCAACAACATACTTTAATGAGGTAAGCGGATCCAGTAGTAGTACAGGTGGTTCAAACTTATATCTGAACAGCTACCTGGTAAATGACACTGGCTATTTTCACTTTCCCTCACTGGGGTATATTTACGTAAAAGACCTTACGACGGAAGGTATCCAACTCAAACTTGAAAAACGGCTGGCCGAATACCTGGTAAATCCGGTAGTGATAGTACGCCTGGCAAGCTTCAGGATCACTTTGCTTGGAGAGTTCAAGAACCCCGGGAAATACGATGTTTACCAGAGCAATATTAACATTTTTGAAGCCGTATCAATGGGTGGCGACATGACGGATTTTGCCAAGCGTAATAAAATTGCCATCATCAGGCAAACAACTAATGGGTCGGAACTCATCAGGGTAAACATGAATGATAAACATATTCTTGAATCCGATTATTTTTATCTGCTCCCCAACGATATTGTATATGCGGAGCCGATCAAGGCCAAGCAGTTTGTTTCCACCCAATTCCCATACGGGCTGGTGTTCTCCGTCCTTTCGACCATATTATTGTTATATGCATTCATTATAAACTAAGCATTCCGGATGAGTGAACAGGAAAACATATATAACCCTGATTTAAGAGAGGAGTCTGTTGATTATAAGGCCATCTTCCTGAAATTTTTCAGGTACTGGTATTTCTTTGTTATATCAATTATTATCGCCCTGGCCATTGCTTATTTTTTCAATAAGTTTACCACCCCGGTTTATGAAATATCATCCAGGATGCTGGTCAAAGACCCTCAGAAGGTGGACCCCCAGACTATGATCGGGATGGGTACCTATGGCAGGGCCCAGAATAACATCCAGAACGAGATCGTAGTCATCAAATCATATACTGTCGTTAACAGGACCATTAAAAAGCTTGATTTTTATGTTTCTTATTATATTGAAGAGAGCTTTAAAACCACGGAGTTATATAAGATCAGCCCCATTCAGGTAATTTTTGATTCCCTGGTACCGCAACCCACAGGGCTGGACTTTTACCTGAATCCTATTAACGATAATACCTTTGAACTGACAGTCACAGGGGAAAACATCAGGTACTACAATTATACTGCGCATAATGTGGTGCCGGATATGTCGCTGCCACTGCTGGAGTATAATGAAACCCATAGCTATGGAGAAAAAATTGCAACGCCTTATTTTTCCTTTACGGTTATAAAAACACCTTTGTACGATCCCGATCACAGTAAGTCTAATGATTACAGGTTTCTGTTCAACAATATCGATTACCTGACCAGGTTTTACCGTAGTGTAAGTGTTGACCCCATTGCCCAGAATTCTTCTATCATCCGGCTGGCATTGCGTGGCACCAACATAAATAAAATGGCTGATTTCCTCAATATGGTGATGAAGGAATACCTGATCATTGAGCTGGAAGACAAAAACAAAACCTCAGAGAACACCATTGCTTTTATCGACCGTGAATTGGAAATACTGGAAGATTCCCTAAAAAATTCAGAGACAGACCTGCGGAATTTTATGACCAGGAACAAGGTGATGAACCTTGAAACACAGACGGATTTTTATTTCTCCAATTTATATGAACTGCAGAATGAAAAGGCTGCTATGCTTGTAAAAGCCAGGTATTACGACCACCTTAAAGATTATATCATTAAGGATGAGGGGGATATGCTTATTCCCCCATCTTCAGGCATTGATGATGAAGTGATAAGCGGGCAGATACAAAATCTGATAACCTTATATACCGAACGGGTGGAACTCCTGTCTTCATCTACTGAAAAAAATCCTTTCCTCAAAAGCTTAAATGAAAAGATAGAGCTTGCCAAGAAAACCCTGCTGGTGAGCATCAAAAATATTATCAGCACCTCCGATATCACCATAAAGTCTATTGATGAGCGGATCGATGATCTTTATGCGAAGATCGGTGACCTTCCCGGTCTCGACCGGGAATTTTTCAATATCCAACGACAATTCGGGATCAAGAACTCATTATATACCTTTTTGCTTCAAAAACGTTCAGAGGCGCAGATACGCCTGGCATCCACATTTCCCGATTCAGAGATTATCGATTTTGCCATGAACGAAGGGCAAAGCCCGGTAACACCAAAGAAGAGTTTCAATTACATGATAGCCCTGTTTTTCGGCTTTATCATTCCCTTCCTCTTCATCTTCCTGCGAGACTATCTGAACGATAAGATCATTGATAAAAAGGATGTGGAAAAATTGACAAAATATCCCATCATTGGTCATATTTTGCATAGTACCAAGCTGACGAACCTGGTGGTTTTGGGCTCACCGAAATCTTCCATTGCAGAATCCTTCCGTTTGATCCGGACCAACCTGCAGTTTATGGCAAAGGGCAAAGAAAAGCAATGCATCCTGATTACCTCCGACATGGTCAGCGCCGGTAAGACTTTTGTATCCATCAACCTTTCTACCATCTTTGCCATGTATGGCAAAAAAACGCTTTTGATAGGGTTCGACCTTCGTAAGCCGAAGATATATCAGGATTTTGGTTTGACCAATACAGTAGGGCTCAGCTCTTATCTTATTAATAAAAGTTCTCTGGAAGAGATCATACAGGCCTCTCCTGTTGAAAACCTGGATGTGATCATGGCGGGTCCTGTACCACCCAATCCCTCAGAACTCATTGCAACAGAAAAAACCGATGAACTCTTCAACAATCTGAAAGAAATTTACGACTTCATCATCATCGACACGCCTCCGATAGGATTGGTCACCGATGCTTTCCTCCTGATGAAATATACCGACAACAATCTCTTTGTCGTGCGTCAGGGCTATACAAATAAAAAGGTGTTTGCTTCTATTATTCAGGATATCGAAAACCGGGATCTCCCCCGTATCAGTATTCTTATTAATGATGTAAAACTTAGCAAATCATCCTATGGTTATGGCTATGGCTATGGTTATGGCTACGGCTACTATACCGACGATCGTGATATGGAAAAGCCAGGCATGGTGAAGCGGATTCTTAAGGGGTAAACATTGTCCATTCTGCATTTCACATGTACCATGTGTCTTTATCATCCAGTCACATAGTCTTACAGTCACCCAGTCACATAGTCTCTTTTTAAGCCAGGTAATAGAAATAAAGGATGCTTACCGCTGTGATCCCGTAAAGTATCGTAAGCGGCAGGCCTATCTTCATGAAATCCTTAAATGCATACCCACCGGGGCCATATACCATGAGGTTGGTCTGGTATCCGATAGGTGTGATGAAATTTGCTGCTCCTGCAAATGCCACAATAAGAATGAAAGGAGTGGGGTCTATGACTCCCAGGTCTTGTGCTACGGTAATTGAGATCGGGAAGATCAATGCCACGGCAGCTTTGTTGGTAATGTAGGAAGCAAGCAGATTTGTGATAATGAAAATACCTGCAAGCAGGCCGATCACACCCAGCGGCTCCAGGGCTTTAATGAAATATATTGAAATCGCATGGGCCAGCCCTGTTTTTACCATGGCAATACCCAATGCCAGTGCCATGGCAATAATTATGGCCAGGTTCAGGTCAAGGCTTTTGTGTATATCTTTCGGTGAAGCGATCTTAAGGATCATCGCGATGATCAATAATGCAGTTAGGCCGAGAAACAGTGAAAGAATTCCAAAACCATAAAGCAATATTGCCAGTGCGGCTCCTCCAAGCAACACTGTCACTTTATACCATTCAAGCTTCCGGAAATCCTTGATCTTAGAGATCAGGTAGAAATCGAGGGTTTCAGATGAGAGCTTGTTGAAATCATCACCAACCAGTAACAGGAGTACATCACCGGCTTTAAGTTTTACCTCACCGATCTTACCACTGATCTTTTCACCGTTCCGGTGGATGGCAATGATGGCTGCATCATATTTCCCCCTGAAATTGGTTTCCTTTACTGTTTTTGAGATCAGGGTGGAGTTGTGAGAGATCACTATTTCCAGGACCTCGGTATGTGGCTTTTTCACAAACATACCAACCTGGGAAAGCTGCAAGCCGGAATCAGAGTCGATCATTTCAACGATAGTATGGGTATCCCCGGCAAAAAGAAGCGTATCCCCGTCAACGATCAGTGTTGCCGGTGAAACCGGCCTGATCACCTCCGACTCTCTGATGATCTCAGCCAGGAATAAGCCTTTCAGGTTACGGAGGCCTGCTTCCCCAACACTCTTTCCAACAATGTCAGAGCCCTTTCTGACAATAACCTCTACCATGTACTCTCTCGACTTGGCGGAAAAATCTTCCATCGCATCCTTTCTGACAGGGAGCAATTTCTCGGCAAAAAATATCAGGTATATCATTCCGATAATGACCATCGGCACACCCACAATTGAGAAGTCAAACAGCCCCAGAGATCTAAATTCGGGGTATACCGTCTGGTCCTTAACCAGTCCATTTACAATCAGGTTGGTGGAGGTTCCGATCAAGGTAACACAACCGCCAAGAATAGCGACATAGGATAGCGGGATCAGCAGTTTGGATACCGCAATATTATTTTTTTTGCCCCAACGATATAAATAGGGCATCATAATAGCTACAAGGGGTGTGTTGTTGAGAAAAGCAGAAAAGCCGCCTACCAGGATGCCCATTCGCCAGATAAAACCTTTATATGATCTTGATTTTCTGAACATCCTGTCGAAAAGAACAGCTACCACCGAGGTCTTTCTGATCATATCCCCCAAGATCAGCAGTAACAGGATAATGGCAATCTGTTCATTCGCAAAACCCAGCATAATTTCCTTGGGCGTAAGGACGCCGAACAGGCCAAGAACAATCACCCCTGTTGCAAAAGTAAAACCAGGACCCATGATCCCACGGTACAGGGAAACAATGATGAAAAGGAGGACAATTAAGACAAGAATAGTATCCAGGTAGTTCATAAGCTCACATTTCAGCTTAGGCCGACGGGACCTGTATTGGCTTTTATTATTGGGAAGTTTCTCTTACTTTTGCAGAAATTTCCTGTGCATACAAATATATGGAAAAAGCGGACAATAATATTTACCCTGTCTTTAGTAAGATATTAAAGCGTTCAGACAAAGAAACGCTCCTAAATCAAAAGGGAAAGGTGATTTGGCTCAGTGGTTTATCCGGATCCGGGAAAACAACCATTGCCAAAGAGCTTGAAAAAGGGCTCCACCAGAGAGGGTTTATCTGCCAGGTTCTGGATGGTGATAATATCAGATCAGGGGTTAATAATAACCTGGGCTTTTCCCTTGAAGACAGACTGGAAAATATCAGGAGGATCGCAGAAATTTCCAAGATATTCATTAACTGTGGTATCATCACAATCAATAGTTTTATCAGTCCGACCGAAAAGATCAGGGCAATCGCCAAAGAGATCATTGGTGCCAACGATTTTATCAGTGTATTTGTCAATGCCCCGGTATCGGTATGTGAGCAAAGGGATGTGAAAGGTCTCTATAAAAAGGCAAGGGCCGGGGAGATCAGGAATTTTACAGGTGTTGACACAGTCTTCGAGCCAATGGTAAATCCTGATATAGAATTACATACCGACAGGATGAGTGTTGCCGACTCAGTTAAAAAGATCATTGATCATGTGTTGCCGCTTATTTCCATGCACGGCAAAAAGGAATAAACTATGGAACAGATAAAGAAATATAACCTTAACCATTTAAGGGAACTCGAATCGGAATCGATTTACGTGCTGAGGGAAGTGGCTGCGCAGTTTGAAAAGCCTGCGCTGCTTTTTTCCGGGGGGAAAGATTCCATCATTCTTGTCCATCTCTCGGTGAAGGCTTTCTGGCCTGCCAAAATTCCTTATCCGCTTGTACATATTGACACGGGGCATAACTTTGGGGAAACCATTATCTTTCGTGATAAACTTTGCAAGGAGATAGATGCCCAGTTGATCGTTGGCTCTGTTCAGGAAACAATTGATGAAGGCAGGGCGGTAGAAGAAACCGGCTTTAATGCGAGCAGAAACCTGTTGCAAACCACAACCCTCCTTGATACTATAGAAAAATATAAATTTGATGCTGCCATTGGTGGCGGCCGCCGGGATGAAGAAAAAGCCAGAGCCAAAGAACGCTTCTTTTCCCATCGCGACGAATTTGGGCAGTGGGATCCTAAAAACCAGCGACCTGAACTCTGGAATATCTTCAATGGCAAGAAAAATATGGGAGAACACTTCCGTGTATTTCCCATCAGCAACTGGACAGAAATGGATGTGTGGCAGTACATTTATATGGAAAATATTGATATCCCACGTTTGTACTACACTCACGAACGTGATGTTTTCCAGCGTGACGGTGTATGGCTGGCCGATGCACCTTTCATGATGAAAAAACCATCAGAAAAAGTTGAGCGATTAAGAGTCAGGTGCAGGACCATTGGCGACATCTCATGTACTGGGCTTACCATTTCGATGGCGGACTCACTGGAAGATATTATTCAGGAAATTGCTGCTACCAGGATTACAGAAAGGGGAGGACGGGCCGATGACATGCGCTCGGATGCAGCCATGGAAGATCGGAAAAAAGAAGGGTATTTTTAATCCTCCTTCGCGTTCCGCTTGCGCCACCGCTAAAGCTTTAGGCGGCACGCGGTCGGTGGACGAGAAGGATATGGTATAATTCCCCGTAGCTCTGCTGCGGAATTTTGAGTCCAGAGCTTGCTCTGGGGTTCATACCATTGATTAAGGGTTTGTATAAATTATTGCAAACATTGGCATTATGATGCAGGAAAAAGAATTCTCAAGCAAGGCATATCTCGACATGGAGCTCTTGCGTTTCACAACAGCCGGAAGTGTGGATGACGGCAAAAGCACCTTGATCGGACGCTTGCTTTACGATAGTAAATCCATATTTGAAGACCAGCTGGAGGCAGTAAAAAGGGCATCCATCAAAAAAGGAAATGCAACAATTGATCTTTCTCTCTTAACTGATGGCCTGCGTGCCGAACGGGAACAGGGCATCACCATCGATGTGGCATACCGCTATTTTGCCACACCCAAAAGGAAATTTATCATTGCCGATACCCCGGGGCATGTTCAATATACTCGGAATATGGTGACCGGTGCCTCTACAGCTAATGCCGCCATCATCCTTATCGACGCACGTAATGGCGTAACTGAACAATCACATCGGCATACTTTTATTGCCTCACTTCTTCAGATACCTCATATTGTTGTTTGTGTAAATAAGATGGATCTGGTTGATTATAAAGAAGAGGCCTATGAAGAGATCAAGAATCACTTCATTGCTTTCGCTGCAAAGCTTGCCGTAAAAGATGTCCGCTTTGTACCGATCAGTGCTTTAAAGGGCGATAATGTTGTTGAAAAATCGGAAAATATGCCCTGGTACCAAGGTGGAACCCTTCGATATATCCTGGAGAACATCCATATTAGCAGTGACCATAATCATATCGATGCCCGGTTCCCTGTACAGTATGTCGTCAGGCCCCAACGGGATGAATTTCATGATTTCAGGGGATATGCCGGCAGGATTGCCGGTGGTGTTTTCAGGGTCGGCGAAAGGGTTAAGATACTGCCATCCGGCTTTACCTCGACCATTAAATCTATCATAAGCCATACCAGAGAGTTGAAAGAGGCATTCCCGCCAATGTCGGTGATCATCACCCTGGAAGACGATATCGACATCAGCAGGGGCGATATGATCGTCAAGGAAAATAACGGGCCAAGGGTTGGTCAGGATATCGATATCATGATGTGCTGGATGAGCGAAAACCCCATGATGCTAAATGGTAAATATGCCATTAAGCATACAACTACTGATGCCCGCTGTCTCATCAAAGATGTAAAATATAAGGTGGATGTCAATACCCTCAAAAAGGTGACAGATGACAAAAGCATCGGGTTGAACGAGATCGCCAGGGTCTCTCTCCGGACAACCAAACCACTGTTTTATGACTCTTACAGACAGAACAGGAAGACCGGAGCGATCATCCTTATTGATGAAGCAACCAATACCACTGTCGGAGCAGGTATGATCGTTTAATACAGCCCATTTGGCAAACCGGCGGTCTACTTTGACTAAGATTTCAATAATTTATATTTTATAATAGTTCTTATTCATACATTTGCTTTAAGAACTGAAGTTAGTTATATGGAAAAAGAATATTTCTGTCATGAAAGTGCTATTATAGACGATGGCGCCAGGATAGGGAAGGGGACAAAAGTCTGGCATTTTTGCCATATCATGGCAAAAAGTATACTTGGGGAGAATTGCAATCTTGGCCAGAATGTATTTATTGCTGATGAGGTTATTTTGGGGAATAATGTGAAGGTACAGAACAATGTTTCCATCTATTCGGGTGTGATTTGCGAAGACGATGTATTTCTGGGCCCTTCTATGGTTTTTACCAATATTAAAAATCCCAGGAGCGCGGTGGTCAGAAAAGGGGCTTATGCTAAGACCCTGGTAAAAAAAGGAGCTTCGATAGGCGCTAATGCAACCATTGTGTGTGGGAATGATATTGGACGTTTTTCCTTTATTGCCGCCGGATCGGTCGTCACAAAAAAGGTTCCTGATTACGCCCTGATGATAGGATGCCCTGCAAAACTGGCGGGATGGATGAGTGAATACGGGCACCGGCTGGCCTTTAATGATAAAGGAGAAGCCCTGTGTCCGGAAAGCGGTGAGAAATATATTTTTAAGAATAATCAGCTTGAGAAATTAACATAACAAAACCATGGCACAACAGCAAAAAGAACAGAATTTTGCCCTGATCGGGGCTGCCGGCTATATAGCCCCCCGCCATATGCGTGCGATCAAAGATACCGGCAACAACCTCGTTGCAGCATTGGATAAATTCGACAGTGTCGGGATTATCGACAGCTTTTTTCCCGAGGCAGCATTCTTTACCGAAACAGAACGCTTTGACCGGCACATGGACAAATTGCGCAGAAAAGGTGAGCAAAAGATTGATTTTGTTTCGATTTGCTCGCCCAACTATTTACATGATGCGCACATCCGTTTGGCCCTGAGGAATGAGGCCAATGCTATTTGTGAAAAGCCGATAGTGCTGAATCCCTGGAATGTTGATGCGTTGTCTGAAATAGAAAGGGAGTCCGGGAAAAATATTTACACCATCCTTCAGCTTCGCCTCCACCCTTCAATCATAAAGCTGAAAGAACAAGTGGAGAATGGCCCGGCAGACAAGGTATATGACCTCGACCTGACCTACATTACCAGTCGTGGCAGATGGTATTTTATTTCATGGAAAGGGGATGTTCATAAATCAGGTGGTGTGGCTACCAATATCGGTGTTCACTTTTTTGATATGCTTACCTGGGTCTTCGGCGGAATAAAGAAGAATACAGTACATATTTCGGAGGAAGATACTGCCGCAGGATTCCTGGAACTGGAAAAAGCCAGGGTACGCTGGTATCTTAGCCTCCGGAAGGAAACTATACCCGAAGAAGCAAGAAATAACGGCATGTCAACCTTCAGGTCAATCACCATTGAAGGCGAAGAAATTGAATTCAGTGGCGGATTCTCTGATCTCCATACTGAAAGTTATAAAGCTATTTTAAACGGAAAAGGCTTTGGGATCAATGAAGCCCGGAAAAGTATTGAGATTGTTCATAATATCAGAACCACAAAGCCAGGTGGGTTAAAAGGGGATTATCACCCCATTTTAAAGACCCTGAAGCTTTAATTCCCCCAAACCGGTAAATAACATGCATATTGCAAATGCAATCAAATACGCCGATAAAATCATGGTATGCTATTTATACCAGGTCACGGACCGAGAAACAGACCCATAAGCTGCTTCTGAAAGCAGGAATCGATACATATCTTCCCCTGATCAGGGTACTTAAACAATGGAGTGATCGCAAGAAATGGGTTGAAGAGCCACTTTTCAGGTCCTACATATTTGTGTGTATTACCCAGGCTGAGTATTATGATGTTCTTAATACTCCGGGATCTGTCAGGTTTATAAGCTTTGAAGGAAAAGCAGTTGCCATCCCCCCACAACAGATAGAAGCGATCCGTCAGTATGTTGATACCGGGCAGGAACTCCCCGATGTAGAATTGGATCTGTCTCCCGGAACGATGGTGGATATCATTGCAGGCCCTATGCGGGGCATCAGTGGTGAGCTATTGGAGATCATGGGGAAGAAAAAAGTCAGGATAGAGATCGATGGTTTGGGGCAGGCGGTTTACCTGGAACTTCCGGCATCACACATTAAAGGGGTTAGGTGTTAGGTGTTGGGTGTTGAGTTATGGATACTGGCTACTGGTTTCTGGTTACTGGCTACTGGTTTCGAGTTTCGGGTTTCGAGTTTCGGGTTTCTGGTGTTTAAAGAACCTCTTCTATCTCCTTCTTCACTAAAATCAATCAACAATTGTTATTCATTCCTGAACCAGGCATCTTTGTGCTTAAGTAATTCAAAATGTAAAACTCCAAACATAGACCATAATCCAACAACCATAATTATATTTTTCTTATCTTTACTTTCGACCACTATAACCATCTTCCCCGGATTTTAAGAATATTTGTCAATACATTGACTAACTTAATTATGTTTTTATGAAAAAAGCAGTTACTATTCTTTTTGTTTTGTTTTTCATGTGTGGAGGATTTCTGCAGGCCCAGGCAATAAAAAGCATCGCTGTAAAATCAGGCATTATATGGGCAACACAAAAGTGGGATTATAAAGATATCGATCTTGATTACTCCAGTGAATACCGGACAGGTTTTCATATTGGAGTTAGTGCAGAGTTTCTCCAGCATAAATATTTCAGTATTCTCACAGAACTTGGCTATACGCAAAAAGGGTATAAGATCGAACTGCCTATTGTAAATCCAGGTCAACCGGAAGGTAACCTGGGAACAATGGTGTTGAAATACCGGTTTAGTTATGTATATCTGAGTCCAATGTTTAAGATCCGGAAGGAGTTTGGAGGGTTTGTTCCCTATGTTTTTATCGGGCCAAGGCTGGATTATCAACTGGACTATCCATCTGATTTATTTCATGAAGGATCTGCCGGGCAGTTCAATGATTTCATTTTTGGGATGACTTACGGCCTGGGTCTCGAATATATGTTCGGTTCTTTTGGTGTCGGGCTGATCTTTCAGCATCAATATGATTTTACACTTGTTTATCACCAGGAACCAGCAGAAGGAAATAATACCGGATTGGACATAAAAAATAATGCCTTCGTTCTGGATCTGGGCGTGAAATTCTATTTTGGAAAAGAGTAGAAGAGAACATAATGCAGTTGTTTTTACAACTTAACCGCAAAGGCGCGAGGGCGCAAAGAAACGCAAAGAAGGCTTTTAGGATTCAATACGTCTTCGGAACATAAAAATATACAGGAAATACTTTGCGCACCCTTGCGTCTTTGCGGTGAGTATTAGTATAAATAGAATTATGCTTTAAAAATTATTCACATACCTTCGAAACCCTTCTTTAAGAAGAGGGACATTGAAATTAATTAAAAACCCGAGCCTAAAGCCAGAAAGTTTCAGATATGAAATTATCTGTGCTTCATGAACCGGAATTATTGAATCAATGGCTTTTATTTCAATAATAATCTCATTATAAACCAATATATCAATCCTAAAGTCCTTATTTAACTTTTCGCCCTTATATAGTAGAGGAAGATACACTTGATTATAAACCGGGATATCTCTTGAAGATAATTCACGCAGAAGGCAATATTCGTATACAACTTCCAATAAACCCGGACCCATTTCTTTGTGTACTGTTATTGCTGATTCAAGAATGATTTTTGAGAGCTTGTTGAGTTCTGTCCTATTCATCTAAAACCTCCAATGGTATATCTATTAATACTCGTTTTTCAAAATTGTCCCATTTTTATAACTTAACCGCAAAGGCACAAGGGCGCAAAGAAACGCAAAGAATGTTCTTGGAATCCATTTATCTTTGGTACAAAAGTATACAGGGGAATACTTTGCGAACCTTAGCGACTTAGCGTCTCTGCGGTGACTCTTGGTTGAACTGTCCCATTTTAATAACTTAACCGCAAAGGCACAAGGGCGCAAAGAAACGCAAAGAATGTTCTTGGAATTCATTTATCTTGGGTTCAAAAGTATGCAGGGGAATACTTTGCGAACCTTAGCGACTTAGCGTCTTTGCGGTGAAAATGAAAATTATAAAATGCAATGTGAATAGAGTAGCGAAAAACTAAGAAATGATCTTTTCCAAAAAGGCATCAGGAATCTTCACGACCTTTCTTTTATCATAATCAAAAGCAATGAGCTTTGTGTGTCCGTTCATTACCTCCTCTTCACCGCGCATTACGGTGTAGTGCATGACAAAAGAAAGCCCATGGAGGTCTTCGATATGAATGTTAACCTTTAACTCATCTCCGCGGAATACTTCTTTCTTAAAGTAAACATGTGCATCGCTCATAATCAGACCGGAGCCACCGATGTCACTTTCCGAAAACCCATACTGTCCCAGAAAATAAAGCCGGGCATCGTGAAATAACAGCAAGGCCTTGTCATTGCCCATATGCCCGCCGTAATTAATGTCTCCTACCCGCACCCGGTAAGTCCCGGCATATGTTGGTTTTTCTTTCATCGCTTGTTTGAGTTTTCTGCAAAGTTAATGTTCTTGATCATATGATAAAATCTAAGTCCGAAGCACCCGATTGATTTTATATCTTTGCGTTTTTACTGCAGAAATAATTGAACAGCGTGTAACAAAATATTCACTAACCCGGGTTAATTTAAAACATAAACACCATGAAAGAATTTTTCGCAAAAGAATTTTATCACAACACTGTAGGGGACTGGGCTATTGCCCTGGCTATTATTGTAGGTACACTTATTGCCGCCAAAGCCCTTTATTGGGTGATAGGGCGCATTGTAAAAAAGCTTACTGCCAAAACAAAAACCAAGCTGGACGACATCATGGTTGACATGCTGGAAGAACCAATCGTATTGATCGTGACGATCATTGGGGTATGGTTTGCTATTGGCAGACTTAGCTTCCCTGAAAAAATCATGAACTGGATAGATAATATATACATGGTCATGATCGCACTGACCATCACCTGGCTGCTGGCAAGGCTTGTTGATGCGATCATAAAAGAATATGTAGTTCCTATTACAAAAAAAACAAAGGGGGACTTAGATGATCAGATCATCCCCATTATCCGCAAAGCCATTCGTGCTGCTATCTGGATCATGGGTATCATCATTGCCATGAACAATGCCGGTTATAATGTAGGTGCACTGCTTGCAGGACTGGGTATTGGAGGAATAGCCCTGGCTATGGCAGCCAAGGATACTGTGGCCAATTTCTTCGGGGGGATCACCATCTTTACCGATAAGCCCTTTAAAATTAATGACCGTGTGAAGATCAATGGCTTTGATGGCACTATCACAGAGATCGGAATCCGAAGCACACGCTTGAAAACACTGGAGAACAGGATCGTGACCATTCCAAACTCTAAGTTCACCGATGGCATGGTGGAGAACGTCAGCTCAGAACCCCATCGTAAAGTAGTACTCAAGCTTGGGCTTGTCTATGAAACCACCGCCAACAAGATACAGAATGGGATGAAGGCCCTCCAAACCATCGTTGATGAGAATGAAGACCTGGAAGAAAATTCAGTCATCAGCTTTAATGAATTTGGCGATTTTTCCCTTGGGATCCTATTTATCTATTATATCAGAAAAGGTGCTGACATCATGGGAGTCCAGACAAATGTAAATATGGAGATCAAAAGGCGCTTTGAAGAATTCGATATCGAAATGGCCTTCCCGACACAAACGGTTTATACCATTGCCGAAAATCCCCAATAAATTATGATATCTGAGTTAGTGGTGTCCGGTAAAAATCTTAGTTTGTCTCTAACTGAAACAATTCTATAAATTTGATACGAATCCCTCGGCTACGCTCGGGATGACAACTCATAC
>JAGLYE010000170.1 GCA_023132505.1 Bacteroidales bacterium
CTTGGAAAGCTATACGGTGGGAAAAAAGATAATTTCGCTGAAAACTTCAACAAGCATTACCAGAATTACTATATCCTCGACAGTGCAGCTTATGTAAATGCAGGCAATGCTGACAGCCTGTTATTTCCTCTCAACGGTTGGACAAAAGCAGAAAAAGTCAATATCGTACAACGTGCCCTGAACAAAGCCAGGGGTGTGAAAAGCAATATTGAGTGGCACATGAGCGATTATGAAAGCAAGCGGGAATGGCTGGTGAAACACCAGGTGGCCTGGCACAAGAAGTTCACACTTTCCTTTGCATGTCTTGTATTATTTTTCATTGGCGCACCTCTGGGAGCCATCATCCGCAAAGGAGGTATCGGCCTTCCTGTGGTTGTATCAATCCTTTTATTTGTACTTTTTCACATCATCAGCATTACCGGGGAGAAATCAGCTATTGCCGGAGCCATACAAATTGAATACGGCATGTGGATTGCCTCCGCAGTGCTGCTTCCTCTTGGGATATTTCTCACCATAAAGGCTACATCAGACAGCCCGTTGATGGATTTTGATATCTGGAAAAGAAAACTGGGAAAGCTTACGAAGAGAAAGATTTAATTGAATATGGAATAACGAACCCTCCTTTGCTACATTAAGGCGGACAGGCAAGGAGTACATGTTCCATTTATCATATCCCATTTATCATTTTTACTTATACTTAGGCACTAGGAACTAGGCACTAGGAACTAGGCACTTTACTGGTTCCGCCTCGTCCGATCCCAGGTCCCCGACCGTATCTTCTTCAACGATCGGAAGAACCCGATGAAGAGCGCCAGGTTCATAGCATAGAAATGCGTGACCAGCCTGAGGGGCTTGATGTGGATATTGGCTTTTTTAAGAAGGAAGTCGAGCAATGGCAACGATAAAAGCAGCAGTTGCATGACGAGCAAGGCCAGGTATAGCTGCGAATGCATTGCAAGAAAGGCATTTATTATCAGTGCCGTAAGGATAAAGAAGGGGCCTTTCCAGCGAAGCACCTTATGCGACCAGAAACAGAAGCCCAGGTGCTTTCTAAGTAAAAGGTGGGCAAAGGTCCGAAGGTTCTGCCAATTTCCGGTTGCAATTCGTACTTTCCGGCGGAACTCATCCTTAAGCACATTTGAAACATCTTCGAAAACACGTGCATCAAGGTCATTGATGGCCTTTTTCCGCTTCTCGAAAATCTTCATGTTGATATAAAAATCGTCAACGAGATAGTTGGGCGGCACTTTTGAATAATCTTCTTTCCTGATAGAGTAGCATCCGCCAAAGGGGCCCATCATGGTACCCCAAAGCCGGCCTTCCATATTCTTGATGTGCACTTCCCTGCTGATATAAGCCTTTTCCTGGTATGATATGCCCTCTACTTTCAATCCTTTGTTGATCATGTTGGAATCCACCAGGCCGATTTCAGGATTCTTGAAATGCCTGACCAGATTAAAAATCGTACTTGTGTCAAACATCACATTGGCATCCGTAAGGATAAGGATGCTACCCGTGGATTCAAGCACCAAGTCATTGACTACGCTTTGTTTTCCCCTTCGTTCTTTAAAATCCCAGAACCTGAGGTTGGAATGCTGTGGCAAATATCCGTTTATGATCTCTGCAGTACGGTCATCGGAGCGGTCGGAGCCGATCAGCACTTCCAGCTTATCTACGGGATAGTCGCCGGCAAAGATGCTTTCGATCTTTTCGGCAATGACCTCCTCTTCATTGAAAGCTGATATGATCACGGAAACCACCGGAAAATTATCTTCACGCCCATATTTCAGCTTATTACCTTTTTTATTGGCGGATAAAACTTCAAGTATGAGAGGATAAAAAAGATAGCTATGGAAGATCAGGTAAACAGATAACCAGAAGATTACAGCCAGCACCACCATCAGATTAGTTCCTTATAAAAAGCTGCCAGGGCTTTTGAGATTGCTAAATTGTCGTAGTTTTCTTCTACAAATTTCATGGCATTTCTGCCAATGACCTCAAATTTATCAAAATTATCCAAGAGACTTTCAATTCCTGCAGTAAATTTTTGCGGATCATCGGCAATGACGATATCCTGGTCATGGCTTACAGCGATCCCCTCTGCCCCAATGGAAGTTGATACAATGCTTTTTCCCAGGGCCATGCCTTCGATGATCTTGATACGCATGCCGCTGCCTGATAGCAGGGGTACGATCATCACAGCCTTGCTTTCCATAAAGGCATAGGCATTATCCACTTCACCGAGAAAAACCACCTTCGGTTCGCTGATGTTCCTGATGAAATCCGGAGCATTTCGGCCGGCGATATAAAATTTCAGATTAGGATATTTATTATGCAGTTTACTCCAGCAATTTTTCAGAAACCATTCGATGCCTTCCTGGTTGGGCGACCAGTCGAGGGCACCAATATGAAAGATGGACGGAAATTCAGGTGTTGCATCGTATTTGCTAAAGTCGGCAGCCTTGATCCCGGTTGGTGAGACATGTAATGGAAGCTCACATCCCAGCGACTTCAGCATTTCCCCGTCGCGCCCGGTTATGGGAACCATAGCATCATAGCTGTTAAGATGGCTCAATTCCATTCTTCTAACCCGCCTGGCGATGATGCCTGTATATAACTTCGACAAGCCTGACCTTTGCTTTACCGTGCGTTCCCATATCTCGTGCTCGATATTGTGGGCACGCATTGATAAAAAGGCCTTGCTGTGTTTCCTTATCAGTGGAACATAAGGCGCAAGGTAGAGCCCTTCCAGCTGGATTATATCGAAGTCCTCATCAGTCAGCAGCTGCTCAAGCTTTTCGCTGAATTCCTTTGTAACAAAACGTTCTGCATTGTATGGCAATTTGGAGAACAAGAGGTTCTTTATTGCCCGCAACGGATATAAGCGGGTATTCACATCCACCAGGATAAACCGTATCTCATCCCTGATATTTTGTGGAATATCAGATGCCTTTACAGGATGCTTTGAAGTGCTCATTGCCAGCACCGTCACCTCATGACCAAGTTCTTTAAACCCTTTAGTCATCGCAAAAGTGGCTATCGACCCTCCATCCTTGGGCGGATAGGGCACTTTATTGGCTATTTGAAGGATTTTCATGATAGTGAGACAAAGATATTACTTTTCCACTTTTAATTATGGATTACTGCTGTCCGGTAAAAAAAATTCGTTCGTCTCTAACTGAAACAATTCTGTAAGCCTAATGCGAATCACCCGGTTACGCCCGAAAAAATCCGCCCTAAGTGGAACGACTGAGAAACCACCTCGGCATCAATTATTACAAACCAATATTGATCATTCCAAAAAAATATTGTATTCCTAAAATCCCTATCTTTGCGAGCTATCTACACCAAATAGGATTTCGATATATAAAGAACAACTAAATGTGTTTTTACCCATCTTATATGGGTGTATAAAGACAAAAAAATGTGAGCTTTAAATATGGACAATAGTATCTACAGCGTGATTACAGGAACAGGAAGCTACATCCCTTCAAGACGTATTAGAAATGATGATTTTCTTACCAACGAATTTTATGATATAGACGGAAGGAAAATCAAAAAAACGAATCAAGAAATAATTGATAAATTTCTGGAAATTACGACTATTGCCGAAAGACGCTATGTAACAGACAATCTGACGACTTCTGATATTGCCTATTATGCTGCTGTTGATGCTATAAAGTCTGCAAACATTGATAAAGAAGAATTAGATTACATAATTGTTGCCCATAATTTTGGCGATGTAAAGAATGACAACAAGCAGTTAGATATTGTACCCAGCTTGGCCGCTCGGGTAAAACATAAATTAGAAATCAAAAACCCCTATACTGTAGTTTATGATTTACCTTTTGGCTGCCCGGGTTGGTTACAAGCCTTTATTCAGGCCGATTATTATATAAGATCAGGGGATGTAAAAAAAATACTGATTATCGGAACAGATGTATTATCCAGAGTTTCCGATCCGCATGACATAGACAGTATGTTGTATGCTGATGGTGCCGGAGCTACCATTATAGAAGCCGAAAAGAGTGATAATCCCATTGGAGTACTTGGACATAAAGCACGTTCGGATACCTTTTTATATTCCAAAATGTTATTTATGGGTAAATCATACAAGCCTGACTATGAAAACAAGGATGACCTTTTTCTAAAAATGAATGGTCGGAAGCTTTATCAATATGCTCTTGAAAGAGTACCTCAAGCAATAAAAAACTGTCTTGAAAAAAGTAATATTCACCTTAAGGAAGTTAAGAAATTGCTAATCCATCAGGCTAATGGAAAAATGGATGATGCTATATTAAAAAGACTTTATAGCCTTTATGATATTGTTGATGTACCTAAAAACTTCATGCCGATGACAATTGCCTGGTTGGGCAATTCATCCGTAGCGACCATACCGACATTATTAGATCTAATATTAAAAGATCAGCTGAAAACGC
>JAGLYE010000171.1 GCA_023132505.1 Bacteroidales bacterium
GCATACATTACGTTATTGATGTCGGTTGTGAATTCCATCCAGGATCCTTTGAAAGGAATGATCCTGGCAGAATACAGCTTTGAACCGTTTGCGTGCAGTGTTGTGCCAAAGAAAACACCGGGTGAGCGGTGAAGCTGTGATACAACTACACGTTCAGCACCATTGATGACAAAAGTACCTTTGGGTGACATATAAGGGATCATCCCGAGGTAAACATCTTGTACAATGGTTTCAAAGTCTTCGTGGTCAGGATCTGTACAATACAGTTTCAACTTTGCTTTGAGAGGTACACTATAAGTTAATCCCCTGGAAATACACTCATCGATAGTGTACCTTGGAGGGTCAATAAAATAGTCTAAAAACTCTAAAACAAAGTTATTCCTTGCATCGGAGATGGGGAAGTTCTCGCTAAAAACTTTATACAAACCTTCATTGATTCTGTTTTCAGGGTTCGTATCCAATTGAAAGAAATCGTGAAATGACTTAAGCTGAATCTCTAACAGATCAGGGTAGCCAGTCCGGATTTTTGAACTTCCAAAATTGATTTTTTTGAAATTTTCTACAGCCAAGGTTAAAAGGTTTTAATCCCGCATGAAGCGGGAAGTGAAGTCAAAAAAATATTTTAAAGAACAAAATGTGAAATTGACCTACTTCCTGGAAACGTGTCCGGAAGAGGTCAATCTCGTTAGTAAGAAGAAAGCTTATTTAACTTCAACCTCTGCTCCGGCTTCTTCTAATTGTTTTTGTAAAGCTTCTGCTTCATCCTTGGTAACACCTTCTTTGATAGCTTTAGGAGCTGCATCAACAAGCTCTTTTGCTTCTTTCAGGCCAAGGCTGGTCAATTCTTTAACAAGTTTGACAACTGCCAGTTTTGACTGGCCAGCAGCTTTGATGATAACATCAAATGCAGTTTGTTCTTCGCCGCCTGCGTCACCTTCATTGGCGCCTGCACCAGGAGCAGCAACAACAGCTGCTGCAGCAGCCGGCTCGATACCATATTCTTCTTTAAGGATTTCCGCCAACTCATTAACTTCTTTTACAGTTAAATTAACTAATTCTTCTGCAAATTTTTTCAGATCTGCCATTTTATTATTCTTTTTAATGGTTTTTTATTTAATATTATTTCTATACAATTGTACTATTCAGATTTCTCTGAAAGCGTTTTCACAACACCGGATAAGATGTTTCCGCCTGACTGAAGTGCAGACATAACATTGCTGACGGGTGATTGCAGTAACCCAATAATATCGCCAATAAGCTCATTTTTGGATTTGAGTGTAATCAGGAAGTCAAGTTGGTCATCACCTATGTAGGTCATTTCCTCAATGTAAGCGCCTTTAAAGATCGGTTTATCAGAAGTTCTTCTGAATTCCTTGATCAGCCTTGCAGGTGCATTTCCGGATTCTGAAAACATAATTGACGTGGGTCCTTTAAGTACATCATAAAGTTCTTCCAGGTCTTTATCGGTCTTATCCATTGCTTTTTTAAGCAATGTGTTTTTAACGACCGTGAGGGTCACTTCACGCTTATAGCATAATCTACGAAGCGCTGAAGTATCTTCGGCATTTAATTCTGAAGTATCCGCAATATAAAAGTTATTGTTGGTATTCAGCCTTTCTGCCATTGCTTCAACTACTTGGTTTTTTTCTTCTTTTTTCATAGCTCTAAGCCTCTTTTCAAAAGAGATTAAGTGGTAATGGATTTTGGTTCAATTTGCACACCTGGACTCATGGTACTTGAAAGGTATACACTTTTCATATAAGTACCTTTGGAGGAGGCGGGCTTTAGTTTAAGGATGGTTTGAAGGATTTCCATCACATTGTCAAGCAGCTTATCCTCATCAAATGATATCTTCCCTACTGCTGCATGAATGATTCCGAATTTATCAACCTTAAAGTCGATTTTACCGGCCTTCACATCATTAACGGCTTTGCCAATATCCATCGTCACTGTTCCTGTTTTTGGATTTGGCATCAATCCTCTGGGCCCCAATACTCTACCCAGGGGACCAACCTTTCCCATTACACTTGGCATGGTAATTACCACATCAATGTCGGTCCAGCCTTTTTTGATCTTGTCAATATATTCATCAAGACCAACATGGTTGGCGCCGGCAGCTTTGGCTTCTTCCTCCTTATCGGGAGTGCAAAGTACCAGTACCCTGACATCTTTTCCTGTACCATGGGGCAAGGTTACGGTTCCCCTGACCATTTGATTGGCCTTTCTGGGATCAACACCTAGTCTCACATTTACATTAACAGAAGCATCAAAGTTCACATCGGTAATATCCTTGACGATCTTAACAGCTTCGTCAACAGGATAGATACCATCTATGTCAAACTTCTCGCTTGCTATTTTCTGTTTCTTTGTTAGTTTAGCCATTTTCGCTTAACTCGTTTAGATAGTTTTTACTAAGACCTTACTTAAGCAAGCCAACTACTTTTGGTTTACAAAAGGCGAGGGGCCTTTAATTTTAATACCCATGCTTCTGGCAGTGCCTGCAACCATTCTCATTGCTGATTCAACTTCAAAAGCGTTCAGATCAACCATTTTAGCTTCGGCAATTGTGCGCACCTGGTTCCAGGTGACAGTTGCGATTTTATTACGGTTTGGTTCCGGGGAACCTTTTTTGATCTTGGCTGCTTCGAGTAGTTGAACGGCAACAGGAGGGGTTTTAATGATAAAATCAAATGATTTATCCTTATAAACCGAAATGATCACTGGCAAAACCTTACCTGCCTGGTCCTGGGTCCTTGCATTAAACTGCTTGCAGAACTCCATAATGTTGATGCCTTTTGCACCAAGCGCAGGACCAATTGGAGGTGATGGGTTTGCTGTGCCTCCTCTGATTTGTAGCTTGATAAGTCCGCTAACTTCTTTTGCCATTTTGAATATTCTCTTAATGGATTAACAAAACAGGTCTACTCTTTTTCAACCTGCATAAAACTGAGTTCCAAAGGTGTTTTACGACCGAAGATCTTCACCATCAATTTTAACTTCTTCTTCTCTTCGTTGATCTCCTCAATGATACCGCTAAAGCTGTTGAAAGGGCCGTCGATAACCTTTACGGTTTCACCAACGATGAAAGGGATATTTGCCTCTTCACCCTGTTCAGCAAGTTCATCAACTTTACCGAGTATCCTGTTTACCTCCACTGGCCGGATTGGATCCGGCTGTCCTTTGGTTCCCAGAAATCCCAAAACATTGGGGATATTCCTTATAATATGAGGAATTTCCCCTGTAAGAGTGGCCTCAATAATTACGTATCCAGGAAAATAATTTCTTTCCTTACTAATCTTTTTACCCTTCCGTACTTGATATACCTTCTCCGTAGGGATCAGTATTTGAGAAATATAGTCCTGTAAGTTCAGACGATCAATTTCATGTTCAAGGTATTCTTTTACCTTTCGCTCTTTTCCACTAATTGCCCTTACTACATACCACTTTTTTACTTGTTCACTCATTCGTTGTCAGTGGGATTGGTTATTATCAAACGACATTAATTTATACTACACATGATCAGTACTATTTACTTAGAAAAGTGTATAGAACTGTTTTAGTAATGTCTGAAATGAGATATCCATCAGATAAACCACAAAAGCGATTATTAGGGAAGCAATGGATACAACGATTGCGCTATTCTGCAATTCACTCCAGGATGGCCATGATACCTTGTGAATCAATTCATCATAGCTATCTTCAATGTACGCCTGTAATTTGAACTTAGCCATTTTTTTTTTGTGTTTAGCACGGGTGGTAGGACTCGAACCTACAACCAATGGTTTTGGAGACCACTACTCTGCCAGTTGAGCTACACCCGTATAACTGAGATATAATGTCGCATCCCTGTTGCAGGAGTGCGACATTATATCTCAATAATATTATTACTCAATGATCTCTGTTACCTGGCCGGCCCCAACGGTCCTGCCACCTTCACGGATAGCAAAACGCAGACCTTTGTCCATGGCTACTGCAGCGATCAAATGAACTGTAATGGTCAGGTTGTCGCCGGGCATCACCATCTCAACACCGTCAGGGAGAATGATCTCACCGGTTACGTCGGTAGTTCTGAAGTAGAACTGCGGACGGTATTTGTTATGGAATGGAGTGTGACGTCCACCTTCTTCTTTTTTCAGGATATATACCTCAGCTTTTATTTTTGTGTGCGGAGTGATTGATCCCGGAGCGGCAATTACCATACCACGTGAAATCTCATTCTTGTCGATACCACGGAGGAGAAGACCGGCGTTGTCGCCTGCTTCACCACGGTCGAGGATCTTACGGAACATTTCAACACCTGTAACAACCGATTTTAGCTTTTCAGCACCCATCCCAATGATGTCGACCGGGTCACCTGAGTTAATTATCCCTGTTTCAATTCTACCGGTAGCAACGGTTCCACGTCCTGTAATCGAAAATACATCTTCAA
>JAGLYE010000172.1 GCA_023132505.1 Bacteroidales bacterium
AACACCCAACAACCTGTCCTGAGCGAAGTCGAAGGGCCTAACACCTAAAAACCCGCGTTTCCGCGGGTTTTTACTGCATCTGACGGTTCTGCACTCGTCAAACAGAATTATATGTCAAGAGCAGGATTAGCTTAATTACCTACTATCATCTTTTTGGTCATGCTTTCGCCACCGGCAATAACGGTATAGAAATACACACCATCCTGAAGGGAACTTACATCCATTGAAACGGTATAAACACCGGGTGCAAGATAGCCACGGTCTATTTCCATCACCTTCTGGCCTATCATATTATGTACATGTACTGAAAGGCTCGAAGAGAACATCAGGTGGATATTCACATCTGTCTTATGCACAGCAGGGTTTGGATGATTTTGTGAAATAAAATCAATCGTGCTGATCTCCTGAGGATTGTCACCAATTCCGAGGATCTCAGGTTTCAGGATCTTGATATATGGCACATTGTTATCCCCGTATGGATCCAGGTCGCCCTGCACTGCCTGGCCGGGCTCTGTATCTTCATGATAGATAAGATGGATGTACTCATCGGTATTATCAGCCATGGCCGGATGGATGCATTCTGAAAATACATGCACGATGTCTCCTGTCAGGTCATAGAATTCATCTCCCCAGGTGTCGCCACCGTCTTTAGATGTACGGGCAAAAAGGTGCCTGTAGTTCTGGCTATCGGTCTGAAAAGTTTCTGCAATAGAGGAGAATACAACATATATATAATTATTCTCATCGATGGTCATGGTAGGATGGCTGGATATACCTGTACGGTAATTGCCAAGGCTTGCCACAGTACCGATCACATCCCATTCGCCGTTGCCGTTGAGGTCCTGAGTCCAGCCGATGAGGTTTACATTTTCTTCCAGCAGTTCCGGATCCAGGGCATTCAGATTCATATCGTCATCTTCAAAAGCAGGCATTCCTTCGCGCCAGTAACCCAATCCATCATAAAAAGGAAATGCTGTGTAAGTATTGCCAATCTCGAAGTGGCCGACACGGGTGATACCAAAAGTGACGTGTGCAATACCGTCATTATCGAGAGCAATGGCCACTGCGCCATCGGGGCAGAAGAATGTATCTGTAACGGTCACATTCCAGTCGAAGAAAGGATATGGGTGTTCGAAAATCATTGTTTTATCCCAGGTCACGCCATTGTCTTCTGATTTCATCAAATACATATCCTGCCATTTGCTGGCCATGACAAAAGCAATGTTATCACCTACAGGGTTGGCAATTGCATAATAGTCACCTCCTGTATGGGTATAATAATCAGGCCCCATGCCATCAAGGATGATATTTTCATCATCCCAGGTAGCTCCTCCGTCAGTAGAGCGTGAATAAACCATGGCACCGTCCATTCCCATGTAGAGAGAACCGCCATTGCCCAGGGGTGTGGTAACAGCAAACACATGCAAAGTCATAAGATCAGCACCGGAAGTAACCACCCTTGGCCAGATGATATCTTCATGGTCTGTCGGGCCGGCAAAGAACATCTCAGTCCAGGCCCCACTGCCACGGTTTGTACGGTAGTTCATCACAAGGCCGTTGTCACCACCGGTATGTGCAATGATCATTTCACCATTAAGGCCATATTGCATGTAGGAAGGCCAGCCACAACGGGTAGATTCTACACGTGCTGTAGGTATATCTCCCCAGCTTGAGCCATCGAAGAAGTTATAACCTGATCCCCTGTCGGGAAAGTTGGGTTCCTCGAAGCCCCTGGTCCATGTTGCTCCCATGGTGCCATCGTCAAAAAGATATAGTCTGTTCTGGCATGCATAGTTCGACTGAAGGTCGTAAACAGTTTCTCCTATATTTTCCTCAGTCCACTCACCAAATTTGTAATCACTATGGGCAGGATTTACATTCAGTGATTCATCGACTGAAGCAATAGGAACATTTTCCAGGGGTACGTTTTTAATTGCCTGTGGAATAACAGGCCTGCTCTGGGCAAAGACAGCCAGGCCAAACATTAAACAAATTAACAAAAGGGTCAATTTTTTCATAGTAATATATTTAGTTATTAATAATGCATAAAGATCAAAAATAAATCAATATAAAGGGGTATCCAATGTAATTCCATTTAACGGTTGACCGGAAACAGTTAACGGTTGTATATAATCAGACAACGGCTGACATGATTAATAGTCACAAATTTGCAAATTTTTTAGATTTTTCCGACATTTACGGCAACTGAAAACACATATTTAGTCAGATAACACAAAATAATATCTTATGAACAGCAAATTTCTGATTCCTCTGAGTCTCCTCGCACTGATCATTACTTCATGCACCGATGTGTGTAATAAAAATAATGTTGACGAGGCAGCAATTATTGGCAGGCAAATGCCGGAACTGAGCAATGACCTTCAAAGCCCTGAGGTATTGTGGGCCTATGGGAGACTGAGTGATGTTCAGATTTCGCCCGATGGGCAAAAATTACTTTATGGTATTTCATACTATAGCGTTGAACAAAACAAAGGCAACCGTGAGCTATACCTGATGAACCCTGATGGAAGTGAGCCCATACGGCTAACACATTCTCCTAAAAGCGAATTCAATGCCCTGTGGCGGCCTGACGGGGAAAAGATCGGGTTTCTCTCCTCTGCATCAGGGAGTGTACAGCTATGGGAGATGAACCCCGATGGTTCCGTCTTGCACATGGTATCTGATATTGAAGGAGGAGTCAGCGGATTCAGTTATGCTCCCGATATGTCGCAGGTACTTTTCATTAAAGATGTGTATATCGATAATCCTTTCGGAGAGTTGTACGAAGGCCTTCCAGAAGCCAGTGGGCGGATCAACACCGATCTGATGTACCGTCACTGGGACCATTGGGTGGATTCCTACAGCCATATATTCATTGCTGAATACGGTAGTGATGGCATTGCTGAGATGAAAGATATAATGGAAGGGGAGCCATGGGGATCACCCCTTAGCCCGTTTGGCGGGATGGAGCAAATCAGCTGGAGCCCCGACAGCAAGACCATTGCCTATACCTGTAAGAAGAAAAGCGGGATGGAATACTCCACTTCCACTAATTCCGACATTTACCTTTATGATCTTGAAAGCGCAAAAACCAGGAATATATCAGAAGGTATGATGGGCTTTGACATGGCTCCTGTCTATTCTCCCGACGGAAGCATGATAGCCTGGGAGAGTATGGAACGGGATGGTTATGAGTCGGATCAAAGCAGGCTGATTGTTTATGCTATTGCTTCCGGGGGGATCACGAACTTTTCGAAAAACTTCGATCAGAATGCAGGCGGCTTTGCCTGGAATGGCAATGAAGAGATCTTTTTTATCAGTGCACACCTGGGATCTTATGAAATATTTGTCCTTGACCTCGGCACAGCTGCTTTCAAACAACTTACTGAAGGCATTCACAATTATCGTTCTGTAGCCTTTGCCGGAGACAGGCTTATCACAACGCGACAGTCAATGTCGATGCCTACTGAGATCTTTGCCGTAAATCCCAAAGATGGATCTGATACACAGATATCCTTTGTCAATAAGGAACTCCTGGATAAGATTACCATGGGGAAGGTTGAAAAGCGCTGGATCAAAACCACTGACAACAAAGATATGCTCACATGGGTGATCTACCCGCCCCATTTCGACCTTTCAAAGAAATATCCGGCGCTGCTGTATTGCCAGGGTGGGCCTCAAAGTATGGTTAGCCAGTTCTGGTCATACCGATGGAATTTTCAGATGATGGCTGCTAATGGATATATCATTGTAGCTCCTAACCGGCGTGGTGTTCCCGGATTCGGCCAGGCATGGAACGAACAGATCAGTGGTGATTATGGCGGGCAGAACATGAAAGATTACCTGGTTGCCATTGATGAAGTATCAAAAGAAGCTTTTATCGACAGTGATCGTCTGGGTGCCATAGGAGCCAGCTATGGGGGATTTTCTGTATTCTGGCTGGCCGGAAACCATGACAAGCGTTTCAGTGCATTTATTTCCCATGACGGGATGTTCAACTTCGAGTCGCAATACCTTGAAACAGAGGAAATGTGGTTCGTAGACTGGGACCTTGGAGGCGCATTTTGGGAAAAAGACAATAAGGTGGCCATGAACTCCTTTGCCAATTCCCCGCATAAGTTCATCCATAAATGGGATACACCCATCCTTATCATTCATGGGGAATTGGATTACAGGATTACTTATACGCAAGGCATGAGTGCCTTCAATGCAGCGGTATTAAGGGGTGTGCCGGCAGAATTCCTTTTCTTTCCGGATGAAAACCATTGGGTACTCCGCCCGCAGAACGGAATACTCTGGCAAAGGACCTTCTATGCCTGGCTTGACAGGTGGTTGAAGTAGGGCTGGATGCTGGATGCTGGATGCTGGATGCTGGATACTGGTTACTGGTT
>JAGLYE010000173.1 GCA_023132505.1 Bacteroidales bacterium
GCGGAAGCACTATCATTGCTGAAATCAATGAAGGCAAATCTTTCGTTCACCATTGCGGCCATGCAAACTATACCATCGCGATGCACCTTTCAAACAGCGATATCACCAATTCCAATTTCTCCCTGGTAAACGGCCTAACCCATAACTTCACTTTAGTTCAAAGCCATGGCTGTAATTGCGGCGGGTTTGATGCCTCAGACTGTATCATGGAACGAATGGTCGCAATCGATAATTTTGCGGCAGCGGTCATTGGCAACTCCAGGTACGGCTGGTTCAATGAAGGGCAAACCGAAGGCCCCGCAGCTCATCTGCACCGCGAAATGGTAGATGCACTGTATGAAGAAGAAATGGGCCGCATTGGGGCAGCTTTTGTTGAATGTAAAATTCAAACCGCCCCATGGGTAAATGCACCCGGACAACATGAAGAAGGTGCTCTAAGATGGAATTTTTACGATATCAATATTTTGGGCGACCCAACTTTACAATTATGGACTGAAGAGCCATTTACAGTTAATACACTATTTACAGCCCCAATTTTAGTCGGATCAACATCCCTGGATGTCAGCGTTAACAATAACAACATTCCGATTGAGGGATTAAGCTGCACGCTGACAAAAGATGGTATTATGCATGGTACAGCATTAACAGATGTGGACGGGGAAGCAATCATTTTGATTGATCCGCTGATCCTAACAACCGGAACAGCCCAACTGACCATTAGCGGATATAATTGCCTTACAACCACCTACAATATTGCTGTCGTACCGGCCGCAGGACCCTTTATCATCTATAATGATCATATCCTTGATGATATTGCAGGCGGAAATGCCAACGGACTTCCCGATTTTGGCGAATCAATACTGATGACCATTAACCTTGCCAACGCCGGTACTGCAGACGCAAACAACGTTACAGCTACCCTCAGCACAGATAGCGAGCTGATAAATATCACAGATGACTATGGCGAATATGGCACTATTATCGCAGGTTCATCAGGCGGGACGATAAATGATTTTGCCTTCGAAATTGATGAATATGTCCCCGATCAGGAAGTGATCGATTTTTCACTTAACATCTCCGGTGATGGCAAAGAAAACTGGACCGATGCTTTTAGTATAGTCCTCAATGCTCCTGTTCTGGAAACAGGACAGCTGACCATCGATGACAATACAGGTGGCAATGGTAATGGTTTTCTTGATCCCGGTGAAACCGCTATTCTTACCATTGGTGTATTGAATACCGGCCATAGTGATGCCCCCGATGCAGAAGCAACACTGAATACTGTAAGCAGCTGGATAAACATCATAAATAGCAACTTCTCAATTGGTGATCTGTTGCAGGGCGTGAATGCATATGCTACCTTCGAAATTACTGTTGATGAAGATGCGCCATCAGGAACCAATGTTACTTTTAATTTTATTGTAACCTCAGGAGCTTATAATGCGGAAAATGAGTATGCCACTGCTATTGGCATATTGGTAGAAGACTGGGAAAGCGGAGGTTTTACAACTTTCAACTGGCAGTTTGCCGCGGATGCACCCTGGGAAATGTGTACAACAGAACCCTATGAAGGGACTTATTGTGCTCAATCAGGCAACATTGGTGATAATCAGGAGTCGGAACTATTCCTTACCATAGAAGTACTGGCTGATGGCGACCTTTCTTTCTACAGGAAGCTTTCTTCCGAAGCCGAATGGGATTATCTCAAGTTTTATATTGATTATACAATAATGGGGAAATGGTCAGGTGAACTCGATTGGGAAATGGTAAGCTATCCCGTAACACAGGGTTTGCACACTTTCCGCTGGGTATATGAAAAAGACGTTTACTCTTCGAACGGCGAAGATTGTGCATGGGTTGACTATATTGTATTTCCCCCGGTTGATATTACTACCGTTATCGAAAATCAATTCAATAATGGTGCATTCATGATAAACATCAGGCCAAATCCTGCCAGTAACATGCTCAATATTGATTACACCATTAATTTTTCAACTGAAGTTGAGATCGTAATATATGACCTTCTCGGCCACAGGGTTATGAATGTTATGAATAATAGCCGGCATCAGGAAGGTGAATATAATCTTCAGCTTGATATTTCCGGGAT
Organism: Bacteroidales bacterium; assembly: GCA_023132505.1. Classification (GTDB taxonomy): domain Bacteria; phylum Bacteroidota; class Bacteroidia; order Bacteroidales; family B18-G4; genus B18-G4. The sequence goes on from JAGLYE010000173.1 coordinate 2,108, forward strand.
CAGGGCAGGAATCTATTTATGCAGGATAAGTACTTTTGAGGGAACGCGTAGTAAAAAATTGATCATCCAGTAGTTCCTGAAAAGGATAAAAAACCATTTTACCGGAAAACGGGTACGATGTTTAATATATATTGATTGATCAAACTCTAATCAATGGTATGAACCCCAGAGCAAGCTCTGGACTCAAAATTCCGCAGCAGAGCTACGGGGAATTATACCATATCCTTCTCGTCCACCGAAGCGGAACGCGAAGGAGGATTAAAAAGTTAAAATTTACAAAACATATTGTATTTATTATATTTTTGTTTAGCTAAACTGATTCAAACATTTACACAATATTATAACCAAACATTAATAATATGAAAACAAGTTTCCTTTCCAAAGCCGTTTCCTTACTGTCAATTCTCTTGCTGATTTTTGCCATAAACTCCGTCCAGGCGCAAAAGTATGCGTATGATGATGCATGGGCAAATGCCGGTTTCACCCTGAGCCAATCAGACAATACCGGTCTTGAGATCACTTTTTCAATTGATGAATTTTCGCTTAGCGATTTTGATCTCAAGGGTGAAGCTATGAAAGAGATTCAGATGTTGGGACGCTTTCTTCCAAATAATGAGGGCGCACCAAACCTGCCCGGGAATGGCCGGTTTATTGCTATTCCAAACGGTGCTGTTGCAAGTTTTAAAGTAACTTCTCAACGCACTGAAACCTATAAAAATGTGAACATTGCACCATCCCCCCGAATTCCAAAGGTTACGGATGAAGGCCCTCTGCATTATGAGAAGAACATGAAGATCTATTCAAGGGATGCCTTTTATCCTGCCAAGCCGGTAAGCATCTCTGAAAAAACCAATATCAGGGGTATGGAATCGGTAATCCTGGGAATCACTCCTTTTCAGTATAACCCGGTTAGCAAAGAACTTATAGTTTATCGCGACATTAAAGTGGAAGTTACTTTCGAAGGCGGAAATGGTATCTTTGGTGAAGACCGCCTGAGGAGCCGTTGGTTCGACCCCATCCTCAGCGATATAATGATAAATTGGGAAACCCTCCCAAAGGTGAATTATCCACAGCATGCTCCGGAATCAGGCACATCTGATTTCGAATATGTGATTATCACACCCGATGATGCAACATTCATTTCATGGGCTGAAGAGCTGGCATTATTCAGAAACCAGCAAGGTATCCGAACGGGGATTTTCACCACCACAGACGTTGGTGGTAATACCACTACTGCAATCGAAAATTTCGTCGACGATGCCTTCACAACCTGGGCCGTCCCACCTGTAGCTGTACTTCTGCTCGGCGATTATGGAACTACTGGAAACACCGTTATTTCTCCTATCTGGAACAGCTACTGCGCGTCTGATAATATTTATGCTGATGTTTCGGGCAACGAAATGCCGGATGTGATCTTTGCACGTATGACCGCCCAGAATGAAACACACCTGGAAACTATGATCACCAAGGTGATCAACTACGAAACCAATCCTCCAACCAACCCTGATTTCTATGATCACCCTATCACTGCACTTGGCTGGCAAACGGAAAGATGGTTCCAAATCTGTTCAGAATCTGTTGGTGGATATTTCAAGCACGTACAAGGGAAAAACCCAGTACGGATCAATGCTATTTATAGCGGGAATCCAAATGTGGATCCCTGGTCTACTGCACCCAACACCTCAACTGTTCTGGATTATTTCGGGCCTGACGGCCTGGCATATATCCCGGAAACACCTGCTGAGCTGGGTGGCTGGACGGGCGGTAATGCCAATGGTGTGATCAACGCACTGAACAATGGAGCGTTTCTGTTGCAACACCGCGACCATGGTGGTGTTACAGGATGGGGAGAACCGGATTTCCAAAACAGTGATATTAACAGCCTTACAAACACCGACCTGTCATTCATCTTTTCGATCAACTGCCTGACAGGAAAGTTCAACTATTCAGGTGAATGCTTCGCCGAAAAATTCCACCGCCATACTTATGGAGGGGAAAATGCCGGTGCCCTTGGCATTATTGCCGCATCCGAGATCTCATATTCCTTTGTGAACGACACCTATGTATGGGGGATGTATGACAACATGTGGCCGGATTTCCTGCCCGATTACCAAACCGAGCCTACCCCCCGGGGCTTGCTTCCGGCATTCGGAAATGCAGGAGGAAAATACTTCCTGATGCAATCCAACTGGCCTTACAATACCGACAATAAAACAGTAACCTATTTTCTTTTTCATCACCATGGTGGTGCTTTCAGCACCCTGTATTCAGA
>JAGLYE010000174.1 GCA_023132505.1 Bacteroidales bacterium
TCAAGTCTCAAATATCTTCAGACTATTTACGCCAATATCTGCATTTGAAAATAGTATACTGCAGCACCTGCAATATAACCTATCAATGCAAGAATTGAAATCTTCTTCATATACCAGATGAAGTCAATTTTTTCCAAGCCCATGGCGGCAACACCGGCAGCAGATCCAATGATCAGTATACTTCCGCCTGTACCGGCACAATATGCAAGAAATTGCCAGAATTGACCATCCACAACAAAATCAGACAGATAACCGACTGCACCGGCATCGGCCAGGGGATACATTCCCATAGCCCCGGCTACCAATGGCACATTGTCAACAATAGCTGAAAGTAAACCAATGATAATATTAATCGCAAAAATATCATGAAGATTTTCATCCAGGTACCTGGCCAAAACATCTAAATGTCCCATCGACTGCAATGCTGCTACTGCGGTAAGGATACCAAGGAAAAAGAAAATCGTTGGTATATCAACTTTCTTTAATATAGAAATAACAGTAAGTTTCCTTTTATCTTCTAACGGTTTGTTCCGATGCAATATTTCGGTTGTCACCCAGATCACTCCCAGGCCAAACAACATCCCCATGTATGGAGGGAGATGTGTAACAGTTTTGAAAACCGGAACGAACAACAAGGCTGATATGCCCATTATCAATAATAGCTTCCTTTCAAAAGCAGTTGTAAATACAGATGTTTCTCCATTGTCAAGCATTGGCCTTTGCACATTGCCTTTCACGGTAAATGTCACAATAAGCAGTGGCACTATCATGGTTGCCATACTTGGAAGAAAAACATACATAATAATATTGGCTGTGGTGACCTGTCCACCGATCCAAAGCATGATAGTTGTTACATCTCCGATAGGCGACCAGGCACCTCCGGCATTGGCTGCCAAAACAACCATACTTGCAAAAAACCATCTCGTTTTTTTATCATCTATCAACTTCCGCAACAAGGCCACCATCACAATCGTGGTTGTAAGGTTATCAAGTGTAGCTGACATGAAGAATGTGAGAAAGCTCAGAATCCAGAGCAACTTAACTTTACTGGTGGTTTTAATACGATCGGTTATTATTTTAAAGCCCTGGTGCTGGTCAACAGTTTCAACGATGGTCATGGCACCAAGTAAAAAGAAAAGTATTGAAGCAATTTCAACGAGATGATGCTCAAGATCTTGAACAACAAAATGTGAAATATGGTTAGACAGTTCCGAAGAGCCTTCCCATAGCCTGTCGAACCTGGCATGATCAATGGCCGGATAAATAAACGTCACTACATCATGACTCATATCTTTCACCGCTTGCCAGGCTGGGCTTAAATCCAATCCAAGGATGCCGGTTGAATGTAAAGCATATAATCCCCAAAGGATGGTACCGGTCAACAAAGCTGAGGCAGCTTTATCTACTTTAATCGGATGCTCCAGCGCAATCGCAGTGTACCCGAGAATAAAGATGACAACCATTAAAATAAACATACCCTATAGTTTTATGTTTTATGACGGCAAAAGTATGAATATTTTGAGACAGCAAGGCATCAGTTTCTTATTTAGATATATATATATAAATAACTTCATTAAGGACTGTATCCCAGTTAATAAAAACTCCGTGATCAAAGTCTGCCTGACAGAATAATAAAACAGCCGATAATCAGTTAATATTAACAGCAAAGTGTTAACAAAAGTAGCACTTTCCCCTCATGCAGGGATGAATATCTATCTACATTTAATGCAAATTATTTTATGATGATCATAAGCTTTTTATTACAGGTACAGAATGCGGCAGGCACTGCCGATCTTGAACCAACAGAGATCACCATCTCTATTTATGAACTCGTTCTCAAAGGGGGGTGGATCATGGCCATACTTGGACTGTTTTCCATCATTGCCATTTACATTTTCATCGAAAGGTTTTTTACCATCAACAAGGCATCCCGTGAAGACCGCAATTTTATGAATAACATCCGCGATTTTATCAAAGGCGGAAAAGTAGATTCGGCACTGGCATTGTGTAAAAGCAATACAAGCCCGATCGCCCTGATGATCGAGAAAGGGCTCATGCGTATAGGAAGACCACTCAACGACATCAATGCCGCCATTGAGAATGTTGGGAAGCTGGAGGTTTCCCGCCTTGAAAAAAACGTTGCCGGGCTGGCAACCATTGCGGGTGCGGCACCAATGCTCGGCTTTCTGGGGACCGTAATTGGTATGATCATTGCATTTTATGATATGTCGATGGCCGGAAACAATATTGATATCGCCCTGCTGTCGACAGGGATCTACCAGGCCATGATCACCACCGTTGGCGGGCTGATAGTAGGGATCCTGGCTTATGTATGCTACAATATCCTGGTTGCGAAAGTCGAAAAACTGGTCTATCTGCTGGAGGCAAGATCAACGGAGTTCATGGACCTGCTTAACGAACCTGCAAGCTAAAAACAGGCATTATGGCTATCCAAACAAGAAATAAAAGAAAGGCAGAATTCAGCATGGCATCTATGTCGGACCTGGTATTCCTGCTATTGATCTTCTTCATGCTCACCTCCACACTGGTTGCTCCCAATGCTATCAAGCTTCTTTTGCCCAACAGCAACAGTAAGACCATGTCCAAACAAACGGTGACCATATACATTAACGACAAGTACCAGTATTTTGTCAACGAAAACAGGGTCAGCGATCTGCAGCTACAGGACCGGATCGATAATAAGATCGCCGGACAGATCGATGCATCCATTGTACTCCGGTCAGACAGAAGCGTTCCTTTGCAATATGTAGTTAATGTGATCGATGCCGTGAACAATATCAACAAGAAATATAATACCAAGCACAAGGTAATCCTGGCTACTCAGCCAAAACGATAACAATGAGCGAAAACAATAACCGGTTTAAAGGTGTGGCGGGAACCATCGGTTTCCACTTGCTGGCATTGCTGGCCATATTGTATTTTGCTTTATCCACTCCCCTGCCCCTTCCGGGAGAAGAAGGTGTTGAGGTAAATCTTGGCAGCAGCGACCAGGGCATGGGATATGTGCAGGAGCAGTCCCCACCACCGGTACAGCAGCCACCTCCGGCCTTGCCACCGCCACAGACGGACCCGGAACCCGAGTCCGAAGAAGACCTGATCACCCAGGATGTTGAAGACACCCCTGCCATTGAGGAGGAAGATGTTGAGGAAAAAGATGAAGAAAAGCAGGAAGAAGAAGTGATCACACCGGATGAAGATCAGGAAGAAGAGATCGTACAGGAAGCCGAAGAAGAGCCGGAACCTCAGCCTGAGCCTCCAAAAGTCAATGAGAGGGCATTGTATAAAGGCAGTAGCAATACGGATGGTGATGGGAGTAACCAGGGCGTGACCGGCGAACCCGGCGACCAGGGAAAGTTTACAGGAGTATCTGGTTCTGATAATTTTGAAGGATCAGGCAAGGGAGATGATGGTGTTGATTATGACCTTGGAGGAAGGGGTTCCAAGCATCTTCCTAAACCTGCCTATGACTCTGAGGAGCAAGGAAAAGTAGTGGTTGAGATCAAGGTAGACAAGACAGGCAAGGTAGTATCTGCCATTGCGGGAGCTAAAGGAACAACTATTTCTGACCTCCGCTTGCGCAGGCTGGCTGAAGAAGCAGCCCTTCGTTCTGTCTTTTCTCCTGATCCCAACGCACCCGAACGCCAAAGGGGTACCATCACCTATAACTTTATCCGCCTGAATTAAAAAAAATCCACACCCAACACTCAACACTCAACACTATTTTTTAGCTATGAATTACCGGCAAACACTGGATTTTATGTACAGCCAGCTTCCCATGTTCCAACGCGTGGGGCCGGCAGCCTATAAAGCCGATCTGTCCAATACCATTAAACTATGTGAACTGCTTGGCAATCCTGAAAATACATTCCCCTCGGTCCATGTTGCCGGAACGAATGGCAAGGGCTCCGTATCACATACGATCGCTTCTGTTTTGCAGGAAGCAGGATATAAAACGGGGCTATACACCTCACCCCACCTGAAAGACTTCCGGGAAAGGATGCGGATCAACGGAGCGATGATCCCTGAACACAAGGTGGTGGAGTTCATTGATGCATATAAGAATGAATTCATGAATTTTGGATTATCGTTCTTCGAGATGACCGTCGGTATGGCCTTTGACTATTTCAGGAATGAAAATGTCGACATCGCTGTAATTGAAACCGGGATGGGTGGCCGGCTGGATTCAACTAATGTATTAACACCCCTGCTTTCAGTGATCACAAATATTGGTTATGATCATACCCAATTCCTGGGGAAAACCCCGGAAAAGATCGCCGGGGAAAGGCAGCCATTATCAAAGCCGGTATCCCGGCAATCATTGGAGAAACTCAGGAAGAGGTAAAAGATGTT
>JAGLYE010000175.1 GCA_023132505.1 Bacteroidales bacterium
AGGTGTACTGCCTACTGCCTACCGCTTTCCACTACAAACATAATTAATTTGAAGGATTTATTACTTTTGGAAATAATTTGATAGCTGTGCATCATGGCAGAGTTCAATACTACAAAGAATAATCCGCCTTCACCCCCAAAAGATAAGGAAATGTCTTTCTGGGAGCATTTGGAACAGTTGCGCTGGCATCTCGTCAGGTCGATTGTTGCTGTGGTGATACTGGCTATCGTGGCATTTATCTTCAAAGACTTTATATTCGATAAGGTCATCCTGGCCCCTATCAGACCAGACTTTTATACTACCCGTTTATTGTGTGGATTAGCTGATATCGTGAACATACAGGCGCTTTGCCTTGATAACTCAAAGCTTGAGATAATTAATATCAAAATGTCGGGACAATTCCTGACACATATGTATGTTTCGGTTATGGCAGGTGTTATCATTGCATTTCCTTATATTTTGTATGAAGTATGGGGCTTTATAAAGCCTGCACTTAAGCCGGATGAAAAAAAATATTCGGGAGGAGCTGTTTTCGTTTGTTCCCTGCTGTTTTTAACAGGCGTATTGTTCAGTTATTTCCTGATCGTACCCCTTACCATTAATTTCCTGGGTACCTACCAGGTAAGCGAGGCAGTAGCCAATAATGTTTCTTTAAGTTCTTATATTAGTACGGTAGTTTCTGTTTCTCTGTCGGTTGGGATCGTGTTCGAGCTCCCGGTTTTTGTATTTTTCTTTACCAGGCTTGGTATTCTTACTCCGGCTTATCTGAAGAAAAACCGCAAGTACACACTGGTAATTCTATTGATCATCTCAGCAATTATTACCCCTCCTGATATATTCAGCCAGGTGATGGTAGTCATCCCACTATGGGGCTTGTATGAATTAAGTATTATGATATCCAGCAAGGTGTATAAAAAGCGGCAAGGTGAGCTGGCAGGGTAATTCAGAACAGGAAGGTTCAGGAAAACTTCTGTCCGGGGATGATACAATAAACTGCTAAAATTATTCCTCTTTTTTTTCAGTATCCTTGGGGATCTTAACCTTACAACAGTTGTTGTACATGCAGATGGCAAACAGGGCAAATGCAATGACAAGGATAATGATCACCAGGTTGTGATAAAGAGTTTCGTTAATATTGGCACAACAGCCAAGATATCCGGCTATTACAATAATAATATACCCGAGGAACCCAAAAGAACCGAAAAGTAAGGCAAAATTCGCTAATACATGTTTTCTCCTCATCAGGAACAGGTTTTAATTTGGCATACCAAATTTACAATATATCTGTCAGGTGAACAAACCATTATAATGATTTATAATAACATTAAAGTTGATATAGATCAAATTGTTGTTAGCAGCCACCTTCAACAACACTTTCTTTTTTCTTGCGAACAGGGATCACAATCTGTGGTTGGCCGACAGCCCCTGCATCTTCACCAGATTTGCTGCCCATCGCTTCCATGATACCATAATAATCATAGGCGGGTTCTTCAACCAGGTATTCAGGAATTTCAGGCATGTCGTAGAAATCCAGTGGTCCGGTAGTAAAATAGTGATACCCTCCCAGTAGCACCTTCATGTTATCATAACCCATTTGTTTCAGGATCATCCAGGGACCATTGGCTTCTAATTGTGTTTGTCCGTACAACACCACAACAGTTGAATCTGCTGCATAACGGTTGAACATTTTCAGCTTGTCTTTGCTAAGGATGCTGTTTGTCGGGATATTGATCGCACCGGCAATATGTCCTTTAATAAATTCGTAAGGATTTCGGAGGTCAATAAGTACATAACCCGGCTCTTCCATTTCGATGATCCCGACCAAGTCTTCCGGGTATATCTTATCTTCATTGGCCATCAACTGCTCTACTGACTCATCAATTGAGAGCTTGTATTTAAGGTCAGGTTTATTAATTGTGAGTAGTCCTATTACAATAACCAATACGAAAATGACTACGAAAGCTACAAATGACCGATTAGGATGTTTAAATTTCATGACTGTTAGTATTTATATAAGGTTTAACAACCTCCTTCTACTAGCTGTGTTTTATTTTTTCTTTTCACCATAACAGCTTCAGTGCTTGTTTCCTGTTCAAGGGGGACTGCTCCGCCTGTGAAATAAATGGATGCGCCCTTTCTGAATTGATAGCGGTCGATCTCATCATCTGCGGCTGTTTCTGCAGGGGGTTCCGGCTGGATGATGGTCTCAAACCAGTGATTTAATCCACCTTTCATTATATGTATATTCTCATATTTTTTCCTTTTCAGAAGGACCCATGCCTGATCTGCGAGGATATCGCTATTTGAGAACAATACAATCTGGCTCTGCTTATACGAGAGGGAGTCAACCCAATTGTACATCATGATCTCTTCCAAAGGAATACTGTGTGCTCCGGGAAGAGAATAATCCAGGAAATCGTACATGTCGCGGACATCCACCAGCAACAATGCAGGATCCTGGCTGATGATCATTTCTGCAACCTTGTCGGTAGAGATAAAGCGGGATGGGTTTCTTAAGTTGCTGAGCAGTTCTCCGGGTGAGGCTTCATCGGAGTGCTCACGATCAGGTAATAATACCAGGCCTGTGCCAAGCAACAATAGAAAAACGGCCAGGATGTAAAATGCTTTGTTCATGGTGTGTATAATTAATATTCTACTTTTTTTACTTTGTTTTCTACGATACGGGTGATTACAAAAGCTACTAGTGCCACAATGATCAGTAAGATTGCAAATACACCGGTGGAGAGGCCCAATACTTCGTTGATCTTAAGAGCCCCCAGGTCATAGCCTTGATATATGCCTTTAACGAGCGGGAATCCTTCAGAGAAGATAAAAATCCCCAGCAGCATGCCTCCTGTGAACACCATGGCATCGATCTTGCCAATGGCAATACCACACATGCTTGTGCCCGGGCAATAACCGCCTGTAATAAATCCCAGGCCCATAGTGATTCCTCCAACAATGGCTGCGATCAGGAATGTTTTGTTTACATATATCATGGACAGGTCGATCCATCCCATATAGCCGAAATACAGCAATCCAACCATGGCAGTTATCGCTGCTGTAAAGAACACACGTAGGACGGTAAAGTCATAGCCATAGAAAACACCTGCGAGCTTTCTGGAAGATGAGAACCCGGCTGATTCAAGTACATATCCAAAGGCCATACCTATCAAGAGGGCTATCACAAGGTCCCAGCCTTGTCCGATTATGCCCATGGGTATTAATGGTCCAGTCATATCTTTAATTTCATTAGTTGTTTATATCCAAAATTTTCTAAAAAAGTATGCAAAAAAGTATGCGCCGCCAAAGATGGTAAGCATGGCTATAAACCCCGCAAGCGACATGGATGCCATACCACTGAGGGCAGCACCACTTGTGCATCCTCTCCCCAACTGTGATCCGATGCCGAATAAAATTCCTCCAAAACCGGCCATGATCAGGCGTGTCCTGGAAGTGATCTTAGGAGAATGCTCTACCTTCAGCTTTAGCCTGCCGGCAATTGCTCCGGAAAGAAATGCACCGGCCAGAACCCCGATTATCTCAAATACGAGCCAGTTGTTCATTGGATGGCTGTCGTCGCTGATGAACTTGCTGTAATAATCTGAGTTAGCCGCATGGCTTTCGGCAAAGGTCACTACTGCGGTAACCACAGTTGATTTTATAGCCCCGCTGGCACCCAAACCGCGGCCGGTAATATAAAAGGTTGCCAGGAGTACCATGCCAAGCAGGAATCCGCTCAAGTAGGGATTAGCATATTTTTTACTTCTGTCAATGATCTTAGATGTGGTCATATCATGAATATATATAGAATGAACAAAATTAATAGAGGTATCGTGTGATTTGTCCTGCCTCAACCATAATGACCCTGAAAGCCAGACCGCCAAACAAGATGAGCAAGGCAGGAACTGCAACAGGGATCTTATACCCGCGCAGCTCCAGTATCTCCAGAATAGCAGGGAATATAAGGCCGAGTATCACTACAAACACCCAGAAAGAAACGGTAAATTCTCCGCCAAGGAACAGTTCGGCTGCTTCGATCTGCACGGCTGTACTGGCCATGAAACCCATAAACAAGTGGGTAATAAAAAACATCTCAACGATGATCAATACCAGGTCTATCATGCTCATGATCTTTCTCTCCCTGTGGTCTTTCGACATCCACATGATCACTGCTGCACCTGTCGACATGCCGGAGAAAAGGAAGAGAGGCCCCAGAATGGAGGTATTCCACAATGGCCTGGCATTGAATGCCGACAGCAGTATTCCTGTATATATTCCCAGGATCACTGCTAAAGCGAGCATGGCCCAGGCGAGGGCTTTCCTGTA
>JAGLYE010000176.1 GCA_023132505.1 Bacteroidales bacterium
ATTAAAATTATTTTTCAGATATTCTGGGTTCAAAGCGGGGCTGAGCTCGATGCCAACAGGTGGCAGCTGGGCAGTATCCCCTATAAGCAATAGTTTGCAGTTTTCACTGGTATAAACATACTCAATAAGATCATGCAGCAACCTCCTTCCACCAAACAGGCTGCCATCTGAGCTTGTGGTGTCAGGGATCATGGAGGCTTCATCAACGATGAACAGGGTGTTCTTGTGCTTGTTTTCGGTAAGCATGAAGCGGGCCCTTCCGTCGTCTGTGATATTTTGTATATACAATTTCCGGTGGATGGTGTAAGCACGACGACCTGAATATAAAGAGATCACTTTGGCTGCACGGCCTGTCGGTGCAAGCAATACCGATCGCATACTGATGTTTTTCAAAACATTCACAAGGGAACTTACCACTGAGGTTTTTCCGGTACCTGCATAGCCTTGTAGTAAAAATATCTGGTCGTTCCTCGGGGAGGTAATAAAATCAGAGATATGTTTGATAACCTCGGTCTGACCGGATGTGGGTGGATAAGTAAAGGCCTGATGCCATTGTTGGGCAAATAAAGCGGTGTTTGTCATGAGTGAAAAGAATCAGAATGGATAGCCGATCCCAAAGTTCCAGAACCAGATACCTTTGTCAGCAACCCAACGGTTTCCTTCAGACTTGGAAGGATCGCGCAGCCGCATGGCAAAATCAAGCCTGAAAATAAAGAATTTAAAATCAAACCTGAACCCTAGTCCGGCATCCATGGCGATCTGCTTATAAAATGTGTCGAACTTGAATTCAGCTTTCGAAAAACTTTCGTTATCATTGATCAACCAAACATTTCCAGCATCCATAAAAACAGCTCCTTTAAAAAAGCTGTAAATGGGAAAACGGTATTCAATATTGGCTTCAAGGACGATATCACCCATTTTGTCAATATTGGTGCCTGGATCAGTAAAACCACCCGGACCAAGTCCACGATATATCCAGGCGCGCATACTATTGGCACCACCAAGATAAAACCCTTTTTCGAAAGGAAGGGCATCAGAGTTGCCGTATGGAATCCCAAAACCTGTCAGCAGCCTGAAAACCACCTGGTTAGTGCGGGAAACCATCCAGTAATAACGAAAGTCAATTTCTAACCTGGCGTATTGTGCATACCTGATGCCCAAAATATTATAAAAGCCGGCTGTATCCTTTTGGCTTTCCAAAAGATTATTGAAAAGGTAAAACAAGTTGCCTGATGTTTCGATGTCGCTACGGAAATATATAAAGTCTTTCACCTTTTTTATGTCCTGGTTGTTAAAGATGAAACTGTATTGCAAGGCTGTGATCAAATGGTCGGTGTATTGGTTCTTTAGCCTGCTATCATTGATCTCCTCCAGTTCCCGGGTGAATTCAGGAGTGGGATACACTTTGACAGAACTGATATTGAAAGGTTGGACAATATGCGTCTTGAATGTAGATTCTTGCCATTTGTAACCAAAGCCAAAATTGACGATATACCTGTCGTATGTAGGACGTTCTTTGTAGTTAAACCCTGTTGTAACCAAGGTAATAGGCCTGAAATATTTCGGGAACCGCTCCATCTTAACGGGGATCAGGAATCGTGGAAAACTGATCTGGGCTTCCATCCCCCACTCAAATGTGTTGAAGAAAAGAAATTTTTGCTGGCTTTCAGTTTCAGAACTATTCGATCGTTGCGCTTCCATGGCGCCCTTGAGTTTTATCTGAAGAGTTTCCCCGTTTCGGAAAATATTACGGTTGCGGTAGGTGAGATTACCACCCATTCCCAGGTCGCCACCGGAATTGGTCCCTTCTGCCTCGATACTGTATTGATGAAGCGGGGCCCTCTGGAGATGTACCTTGCAATTAAGCCTTTTATATTCTCCACTGTCAGGGATAATCTTTGGCAAGGGCTCTTCAAAACTGATATTTGCATATTTATAAATGCTGAGATAGCCAAAGCGCTTGAAAGTTTCCTGCACATCCCTCAGGTTATATGGCTCATCATTCTCGATTAATATATTTTGAGACAATATTTTAGGATTGATGCGTAATTTACCCCTGTATAAAACATAGTAGAAATTAGCCGGCTGATCTTTGTGTATCTGGTGTATTTCCTCTACCACTGTGTCATGAACAGCTACTTGCAAATTGGGTTTGGAAGGATCGTAATTCGGGTATACCATGACTTTGTCGATCTTATACCTGTAATGTTTCTCTTCAATGAACTTCCCGGCAGAATCAGGATCCGGCATCATCTTGTTCTTGATGTTAACATAGAGTTCCATTTCCTTAGTGCCGGTCATGCTGTCAACTTCGAAGAATATATAGTCTTTCACAAAGTCGTAATAACCATTGTTATTCAGAAACCTTGCGATACGCTCACGCTCTTTGTCCAGGGTGTAAACATTATATATTTTACCTTTTTTTATCAGGGAGTTTTTAGTGGTTTTGCTTATCCAAAAGGAAAGCTCTGGGTCTTCAATTTTGAAATTGATATTTTTGATCCTGTAAGGTGAGCCAGGGCTTACCATGTATTTTATATGAGCCTTCTTTGAGTTTTCATTAAAAGCCAACGAATAATTGACACCAGAATAGAAATAGCCTACATTTCCCAGGTACTTTTCCATTTCCTTGCAGGTAGTAGAAGCCATAGAGGTATCAAGGATGACCGGGCGTTCACCCACTGTATTCTCCATCCAGTTCCTGAACTTTGACTTTTTACCCTTTTGTGACCTGTTATAAGCCCAAAGCTTGAACCTGATAACACCCAGAAACTTTTTATTGGGCCTTTGTTGAACCAGACCGTGTAATTCAGAGGTCTCAATGCCGGGGTTTTTGCCGGCATAACTGATCTTGTTCTGTGTAACCAGATACTGGCCTTCCGCAAAATGCCGTGTATTGCTGCAGGATACCATTGCAAGCAGCAATGCAAGTCCGGCAAATAACGAAAGAAATAAACGGGCTTTCAAGATCTGTACTTTTTGTAAAACACAAATTTAGCACATTTCCGAAAAGATATACAAGGAAATCCGGAAACAGGGAAAAGCGTTATGCGGTAAACAGAAATGTTGCCTTAGCGTTGCAGGTTCAACATCTGGAACATCATGATGACATTCACCTGGGACTCAAAACCATTCAGATCTTCAATATTAAAATCAAGCAGATTCACCGGGGCGTTGGCTATAACATTATGGAATTTCAACTGGGTGTTTTTTACATAAGCAATATTGAATTCAAACAATGCGACTACGGTTAATTCTTTAATGACAAGATCAATCTCCACTTTGTAATGCTGCTGCTCATTCATATTATAAAGAATGTCATTCATGGGAAGGAACCCTCTGATCTTCAATGCATTCATTTCCGGATCCGGGGACGCCTCAATATTTTTATTCAGCAGGTCAATATCAATGAGGTTGATCACACCCTTTAATTCCCCCGTTTCGTAATTAACGGTCAGACCAAAGGTTTTTGTTTTTTTCTCTACAGGCTGGCCATATTGAACCCCGTTCATTTGGAAAGTCTGGTCTTTCACCTGGACCATTTTTGTAATTTGTGCCGAAACACCGGACAAAGAGAAGGCAAGAATAATAATAAGGAGATATCTCATAGCAGTAAAATTTTGTTTTATATACAAATATAGTGATAAGTTGCTGGCGCTGCAATAAAGCTTGCTCCCTCCCCGGCATTACATCACTTTATGATCATTACCGTGCTGTCAGCATCAGGAACAGGGAGCGGGATTGTATTGACGCTTGCACAAAAAGTATCTACAGCCTTTACCAGTTCAGGCCAATCGCTGTTATAGTCGTGAATAAGGATAACGCCTCCGGGCGATAAGCGTGGATAGAAAAATTCCAGGCCTGCTTTTGTGGGTTTGTGGAGATCTGCGTCCAGGCTGACGAAAGCAAATCTTTCGTTTTCCTGGCCCTGGGTGCTTTCCGGGAAATGGCCGGGATGAAAGATGATATTTTCATGATCCCCGAGATAATTCCGGGCTTTTTCGATGGAAGTGTCAGCGAAATGCTGTGTAGTATAGCCCGCAGCCTTACCTGTTTCATCCTTCAGATCACCGGGATGAAAGCCTTCAAAAGTGTCATATAGGTGCAGTTTTCTTTCCGGGGCACAGAGATGAATGACCCTGGCTGTTGTACCTTTATAAACCCCAAGCTCGGCAAAATCTCCGGGAATGTTTGCTTTGGTTATACGGTTTATCTGCAGCCAGATATTGTAAAAGCGTATACGGTCAGGGTATCTCCTTTCTGTTTTAAGCAGCTCAGGCGATATCAGGCCTTTCTTTACTGCATGTACCCATGCAACCGGCTTCCT
>JAGLYE010000177.1 GCA_023132505.1 Bacteroidales bacterium
TAGTGCCTAGTGCCAAATTGTAGTGAATAATTAATAACTTATTAATTTATACTTTTTCATTCTAATTAGGAACTAGGAACTTGGCACTAGGCACTCTAAAGGCTATTCCATCAGAAAATTAACGTCTCCCCCCTGCTCTATCTCTTCCGCTTCCTGTCCGAAGCGGAATATACGAAGTGGGCGACTGCCTTTGAGTTTGAGTTCATATCCATCGACTTCGAACAGGGAGCTTTCCCTTAATCCGGCAACAGTCATCTCTTTGTTAACAACCAAAAATTCTTCAATACGCTGCTCACGGGTTTCTCCACCATGACCTTCGGGATTGGCATCCAGGTAGTGTGGATTAATCTGGAATGGAATGAGGTTCATGCATTTAAAGCTTTCCGGTTCGATAATGGGCATGTCGTTAGTGGTCATCAGGCTCGGACAGGCTACATTGGAGCCTGCACTCCATCCCATATACGGTACTCCATCCAATGCACGTTGCCTGATGGCGTCCATGATCCCGGTTCTATGCATCATATATACCAGGTGGAAAGTATTCCCCCCTCCTACTGCAATAGCTTCCGCATCCTTCACTGCCTGAATAGGATCACTTTCTTTATGAACAGAACAGATATTATATCCAAGTTCCTCAAAAACACCTTTAACCCTTTCTTCATAAAGGTTATAGGATGCATGAATATCTCCATCGGGAGACAGCCCAACTCCGGCATAAGGCACAAAGAGAATGTTTTTCACACCGGTTGATTCGAGGAATTCTGAGATATATGGCCTTGGCCATCCAAGGTATTCTTCTCCGTAATTTGTTGAATTGCTAATAAGTAGTAAACGCATGATGCTATTATTTTTTAGTTTTTATATGATTTTATGATTGAGCGAATAAAAGTAATAAAAAATTGACGTCTCCGGTCAAAGTGATCATGTAAGTGCGGAGTGCGAAGTTCGGAGTGCGAAGTTCGGAGTGCGGAGTGCGGAGTTTGGAGTTATTTACTTCTATTTTGTAAAAGGGCTTATTGCATAATATTAATCTAATTATATATATAAGCACTTGCATTTCAACTGTTCACAAGTTAACTATGTTTCCATATCAATTACTTGCAAACCATTTGATAATTCATTACATTTGCTTTACATGATTAAAGTTAGGTGATTCGGGGCATTGGTGTAAGAAACTTTATCGTGGCATTCAGGAGCAGAAAATTATAAATATACATACATAATAGAGGATTATTATGAAAACTCTCTACAAGGGACTTGCTCTCATATTGTTGATATTTACATTTAACCTTTCTGCTTTTTCACAGACGATTACAGGAAAGATAATCGATGAGGAAGGTTTTGAACTGCCTGGTGTTTCAATCTATGTCGAAGGGACTACAATTGGCACCACTTCAGATGTCTTTGGTGCATATACCTTGATTGTAATACCAGGAGAGCTTAGCGGTGATTCCCTGACCATAATATATTCTTTCATAAGTTTCAAATCTCAGGAACTCCGGATTCCCATGAACCCGGAAGTGACCATAACACATGATATCGTACTACTTGAAGAAGTTGAAATGTTGCAGGAGGTCGTCGTGATTGGGTATGGTGTGCAAAAGAAAAGCGATGTTACGGGAGCCATTTCTACCATAAAACCCAACGAAATAACAAGGCTGCCTGTTACAAGTATTGACCAGGTTATGCAGGGAAAGGCAGCCGGTGTGCAGATTAGTCAGACCTCCGGTGCACCGGGCGAAAGCATCAAGGTAAGGATCAGAGGTATTGGCACCATAAATAATAATGATCCTTTATATATTGTCGATGGTGTTCCAACGAAAGATGTTAGCGGAATACTTAATAGCGAGGACATCGAATCCATGACTATCCTTAAGGATGCTGCCTCCGCAGCAATATACGGGGCAAGGGCAGGTAATGGTGTTATCATCATAAAAACCAAACAGGGCCATGCAGGTAAAACACGCTTCAGTTTCAATACTTATGCAGGGATGCAAACTCATGGCCGCCTGACGCCAATGTGCAATACAGAACAATATATAAATATATATAATGAAGCCGCCCAGGCAGATAACCGTGAACCCATTCCTGATGACATAAGGCCACAGTTATCCAATACAAATTGGCTTAAAGAAATCTTCCGTCCGGCTTATATGCAAAATTACCAGCTAACGATCAGTGGAGGGGATGTCAGGTCCAACTTTCTGATAGGAGGCGGGTACCTGCGCCAACAAGGGATTATTCTCAACTCTGATTATGAAAGGTTAAATTTCAGGACATCTATTAATACAGAGATGGCAGAATGGCTTAATGTTGGTACCAACTTAACCTTTTCTTATTCCAACAGGGATATTATTGGTGCTTCGGGTGACGGCTATGGCGGTAACGGTGGTAGCGTTATCAGGTATGCTTTCTTCAGAACACCCCCGGTACCTGTATATGAATCCAATGGGGAGTACAGTGATCTTCCAATGTTTGAAGGTTATGATCGTGCCAAGTTGAATACCTGGTTTGGCGATGGATATAATCCTGTCGGACTGGCGGATAAATACGACTGGACTGCAAAAACATACCGCTTGTTTGGAAATTTCTTTGCTGACTTTCAAATAGCCGAAGGATTGAAATTTCGTTCCGACTTTGGTGTAAACATGTCACTCATAGATGAAAAACGTTTTAACGAAAACTGGGGTACCGATGGTAGGATCAATAGCCCTAACAGTATGACCAAAGGGATCGGCACAGCCTTTACCTGGAACTGGACAAATACGCTTAATTATATAAAAACATTCAACGAAAAGCATAACACCTCCTTCCTTGCTGGAGTGGAAGCAATTAAGAGCAATTATCATGATCAGATAGGATCAGACAGGGATTTTGCAGATCAGTCTGCTAACCTGCGATATCTTGGCAATGGATTATCACTTTATAAAGGAGCTGCTGAAAGGCAAACCGGCTGGTCATTGCTTTCAGCCTTTGCACGTGTAAATTATAATTATGATAACAGGTATCTTATTGAAGGTACTGTCAGGGCGGATGGCTCATCCAGGTTTACTTCCGGTAACAGGTGGGGCGTTTTCTACTCCGGATCCATCGGCTGGAATATTCAAAATGAGAATTTCCTCCAGAATGCTAATTGGTTGTCTCAGCTTAAGCCCCGGCTAAGTATAGGCCAAACAGGTAATCAGGAAATAGGCCTTTATAATTATGCTTCCATAATTGAATCAGGATATAATTACCCCCTGGGCGAAAATCCAAACTATGGCTATGCTGTTTCATCTTTTGGTAATATAAACACAACATGGGAAACTACAACCACATATGATATAGGCCTCGATATGGCATTCTTCGATAACAGGCTTACCTTGATCACGGATTATTACTGGCGTTATACTGATGATATGCTTATTCCCGTGCCCCTGCCTCCCAGCAGTGGAAGTGCAGACCCTCCTTTTGTCAACGCAGGCAAGGTATTGAACCGTGGCTTTGAAGTGGAGATTTTCTGGAGGGAGATTAAGGAAAAATTTCAATATGAGATCGGCGGAAACCTTGCTACCCTCTACAATGAGGTGATATCCTTAAGTGGTGGCCGGCCGATCCCTGCGGGAAGGATAGACAATGGAGTTTTTGCTACTTTAACTGAAGAAGGGCATCCTATCGGATCATTTTATTTATATGAAATGGATGGAATATTTCAGAACGAGCTGGAGATTTTTTCCAGTGCCTACCAGGGACCCAATATCGAACCAGGCGATGTGAAATTCAAGGATCAGAATGGTGATGGCGTTATTGATGAAAAAGACAGGACACATGTAGGTTCAGCGATACCAAAATTAACTTATGGGCTGACAGGCAACTTTTCATACTTAAACTTCGATCTTTCTTTGTTCTTCCAGGGAGTTGTCGGCAACTATTACTACATGCAGATTAACCAGGATATTGAAGGGTTTTACAGGGGATTTAATGTAACAGAAAGGATGTATGATAATCATTGGACAGTAGAGGGATCAACAAACGAATACCCAAGAGTTTCATGGATCGGAGCATCCAATAACAAGAAGGCCTCAACAAGGTTCCTCGAGCCTGCAACCTATTTCCGCCTTAAGAATATAATGCTTGGATATAATTTTAATATCAGGAAAACTTCTGCATTGGAAAGCATTCGTGTGTATTTCAGCATACAAAACCTTATTACTATCACAAAGTACCCCGGCCTGGATCCGGAGATGTATGAAAGTGATAACCTGA
>JAGLYE010000178.1 GCA_023132505.1 Bacteroidales bacterium
TTTTTTTTATTCTTATACATCCGTTGTAGTTACCGCTAATTACTATGTTTCCCCTACAAAAACTATTTTTATAGGTCAGAGGGAGCCTCCGTATAATTTTTTTCATGCTGTATGTGTATATTTGCATAAAAAAATTATGTCAGGTAGTTGAAACACAAGCCCGGGATTCCCGGCAATCAAAAAGTGTATCCATGGTCAGATCACTCCCTAAAAAAATTTTAATAATATGCTTATGCATCATTTGCATTGGCTTCCCGGAGTTCATAGTCTCAGGTTCCTGTTTATCTGATACCGAGATGATCTTTAGTGAGGATACCGATAGCAACATCATAAAAACAGCAAGGGGGGATCAAGGCAATGTGGGTGATACGAACTCTGATTCAACAGAAAGGGACAGACAAATTGAAAAGTATACATGCTGGTTTGTCATCATCATCCTTATCTTTTCCCTTCTGACAGCGGTCCTTGCATTTTCAAAACTTCTGGCCCAACGGAAAGCAAACCGTGTACTGGCCCATCAGCGTAATATCCTCAAGAAAACCCTTATGGATCTGCAAATCAGCGAAGAAAAATACAAATCATTATTTTCCAAGGCTAATGATGCTATTTTTCTGATGGATCATGATACTTTTCGCGATTGCAATGATAAAACCCTGGAGATGTTCGAATGCCGGCGGGAAGAGATCATCGGACAGCCGCCTTACAGGTTTTCCCCACACCAGCAACCTGATGGGAAAAGCTCAAAAGAAAAAGCACTCCACCTGATAGAACAGTGCTACCAGGGAAAACCACAGCGGTTTTATTGGGTGCACACAAAATTGGACGGAACCCCTTTCGATGCAGAGATAAGCCTGAACATGATCCTTTTAGAGGGTAATTCCTTTATCCAGGCCATTGTAAGGGACATCAGTGAAAGGGTAAGGGCTGAAAGGGAAATGGTCAAGGCCAGGGAAAAAGCCGAAAAGGCAACCGAATCAAAAACCTTTTTCCTTGCCAAAATGAGCCATGAGATACGTACAATGCTGGGTGGGATCACCAGCTCGACCCAGTTGCTCATGAATACAAAAGTGAGTAAACATCAATCGGAATTGCTTGATATCATCGACACATCAGCCGACAACCTTCTTTCGATTGTAAATGAAATCCTGGACTTTTCTAAAATTGAAGCCGGTAAAATAGATCTCGAAGATAATCCCTTCAACATAAGAAAAACTCTTGAAGATATTGTAAATGCTTACTTGCCAAAAGCCCGTGATAAGGAAATTTCTTTATATCTGAGTATCCATCATAATATTCCTGAATATGTTTCCGGCGATGAGCTTCGGTTAAAACAGATTCTGGCCAACCTTTTATCCAATGCCGTCAAGTTTACAGATAAGGGCAGTGTTAAACTTGATGTTGTTATAACTGCAGAAGACCCGAAGTGCTTTAACATTGCTTTTAATATTATTGATACCGGTATTGGCATCCCCGAGAATAAAATAAAAGATATGTTTGCCGAGTATTCCCAGTCCGATGTATCGATCAGCCGGCGTTTTGGCGGGACAGGGCTTGGGCTGAATATTGTATATAAGCTGGTGAACCTGATGGAGGGAAGTATCGAAGCCAAAAGCAAACTGAATAAAGGCTCACAATTCATTATACAAATCTCCTTCAAAAAAACTGATTTCACCGGAGACAAAAAGTCAGATACAAAATCTGTATCTATAAAAAGCAGTAAAAAATATAAAGTCCTTCTTGCTGAAGACAATGTGATCAATCAAAAAATTACAATGATCAACCTGAAGCAACTTGGACATGACGTTGATCTGGCTGAGAATGGTACTGAAGCCTGGGAAAAATACCGGGAAAAAGAATATGATATCATCCTGATGGATATACAGATGCCGGAGATGGATGGCATAGAGGTGACCCACCTGATCAGGAATTATGAAGCAAAAAATCCTTCAAAGCAGAGGACACGTATTGTAGCCCTCACCGCCAATATCCTGGGACAGAACGCCGATTATTGCCTTTTGGAAGGGATGGACGCATACATTTCCAAACCTTTCAGGGTTGAAGATATTATCGAAAAACTAGACCCCGATGATGATTCAGGGCAATAGGGACCCGGAAAAGAACTATCGCTTTATTATTTTGGCTGCTTTTAATGCCCGGTCGGTCTTGATCACCAGATGATAGATCCCGGCAGGGCAAGCGACATTGTTATAGTTATGCCCGTCCCAGTTCAGGTGATGTGTGCCTTTTGACAAAAGACCATCGAAAAGATTACTGACAAGCATTCCTTTATTGGAATAGATGTTCACAGATATGTTTTCAGGTGATGCCAGGGAAATATCAAAATAAGTTTTGTTGCTGAATGGGTTCGGATAGATCCCGTCAATGCTTAGCGATATTTGTTCCGTTGTTTCCTTTATACCTGAAACAATATCTTCATTCACCAGGAGTAAAACTTCATGATCCCCGCCTTCACATTCGATAAACATGGTATCCTGTACAAAGTCTATAAGCTGGTCTACAGGGACACCAACATATACTGTCAGGATCAATGAATCATTTGCCGGCAGCAGATATGGAAAGTCAACAACAGGTTCCGCCCACCAATAGAATTCGTCCCATTCTTCCAGGTTGATATAGTCAATGACCGCGTCTTCGCCACCTTCAGTATAAATTCTGACATTAAGTCCTTCAATAGCCTGCGATACGTCTTCGAACAGCAATGTGTCGGGCTCAACAATGAGGCCGGGGATCATTTGCAGCACTGTAAACTCGTGCGGGTCGGGTGCGCCAATATATGGATGGTTCGCATTTCTGCCGGATTCATCAGCTGCGTGGATGTAATAGCTTACCACGCTGCCTTCTTCCTGGTAGGGGATAACACCTCTGTATATGCTGCCAATTTGTTGTGTCATAAGCACAGACTCAAAATTGCCAATGCCTGATTTATAAAATAACAATACTGAATCAGGGTTTAATGCTGAACCGGAATAGGCAGTGATGTTTGCCGATATTTCATATTCGTCCTGTAGCTGGATATTCCCCAGTAAAGGCATATGCTTGATGTACAACATCCCGATATCGGCAATGCCCTTGGTTCGGCAATGCAGGGCGTCGGTATTTGCCCATCCGTTGTACATCACCCCGAAGATCTCATAGCCGGGCATTGCTGCCTCATATGCTGCAAGGGCATCCGAGTCGTAGGTGCTGCCTGTGACAGGCACAAAAACTTTTTTATTCAGAATAAGTGAATTTGTATACGGTGTATTATAATAATTGCCCGGTGTGTAAACCCTGAATACCTCATAAGGCACGTGCCAATCGCAAAGTGAAATTGCAAAATAATCGGCCACATACTCGAAATCTGCATACCTGGGATCGCTTTCAGGCACAGATCCGATCAACACCTTATTAACTCCAAGGAATTTTCCCCAGCAATCAATATGCTTGATGTATTCCCCAAGCGGATCGGGCAATACGTGATACTCAATTACACCCAGGTAATCATCAACCATATCTTGTATTTCCTGATGCGACATGCTCTGATTTTCTTCCCATACAAGAACAGTAGAAGCTCCCTGGTTTAAACCGCTGCACATCCAGTTTCCACCCGTATGTTCAAGAGGCATACCATAGAGTTCAATGCCAAGATGATCAGCTACTTCAATAGGGATATCGTCGTCGTTGGGTCGTGGCCTGTTGTAAGGAAAATTACAAACTCCGAACTCCCCGTTGCCATCAATTACAAACCACGGACCATAATCACGGGTCCAGTGTGAATCTGTAGGAGCCTGAATAAAATCAATATTATCCATATTGGCACCATTGCTCTGGTAAATGCTGCTTACAGTATTTTGCTGGCTCTGGTTTGCAACAATGGTGGTTACACCACAATTCTGCGACATTTCAACTATCAAAGATGTAGGGATCCCAAAAGGATACCTCACCAGCACGCTTTGCATATGTTCATATTCGCCAATCATACGTACCGGGTGATCCGGAGGATCAGTAGGATAAAAATCTTTTAAGTTGTCGTGGGGGAGCTTCATTTCCTCTTCGCTGAGGTAATGCATCTTTTCCCAGATTGGAATATCCTGTGCCCTCGCATTGGCAGCAAATATGAGAAGTCCGGTAATTAAGAGCAGATTAATCTTTTTCATGTAGCAGTAAACTTTTAGCTTAGATAGCTTAATTGAGGATTGGTTGTCAAAATTAGATAAAAATTCTT
>JAGLYE010000179.1 GCA_023132505.1 Bacteroidales bacterium
TTTATACCATTGGTATTATCCTGATCTATCGTCTTGGATCATTTGTAGTTCTCCCCGGGGTGAATCCATCAGAGCTTGCTGCTCTGGAGGACCAGACCAGTTCCGGACTGCTTGGACTACTTAATATGTTCTCAGGAGGTGCCTTCTCGAATGCATCTATCTTCGCACTTGGGATCATGCCCTATATCTCTGCATCTATTGTTGTGCAGCTGTTGGGTATGGCCATCCCATATTTCCAAAAGCTTCAGAAAGAAGGAGAAAGCGGAAGGAAGAAGATCAATCAGATCACCCGTTACCTTACTATCCTCATCACAGGTTTCCAGGCACAGGCATACATTGCCAACCTTGCCAGCCAGCTGAGAAATCCTGATGGAACTATCACAGCGATCATGCCCTTTGACGGAAATACTGTGTCGCCATTCTTTTGGTTGTCGTCAACGGTGATTTTGATATCAGGGACCATGTTCGTGATGTGGCTTGGAGAAAGGATCACTGATAAAGGAATAGGTAACGGTATCTCACTGATCATTATGATTGGTATTATTGCCCGGTTGCCATTCTCACTCTTCGCGGAATTTATTTCACGCCTTGAGGAACAGGGAGGCGGGCTGGTGTACTTCATACTTGAGATCGCTATACTCGTATTCGTGATTCTGCTTACCATTCTCCTTGTGCAGGGGACACGAAGGATACCGGTACAATATGCCAAAAGGATCGTAGGAAACAAACAATATGGTGGTGTACGTCAGTATATTCCACTGAAGGTTAATGCAGCAGGTGTAATGCCGATCATCTTTGCCCAGGCAATCATGTTCTTGCCACTTACCGTAGCCGGTTTCACCGATGCTGATATGTCGGAATTCGTTGCAGCATTTTCAAACATCAATGGATTCTGGTACAACCTGGTGTTCTTCTTTATGATCTTATTGTTCACGTATTTCTACACAGCGATCACGATCAACCCCAGCCAGATGGCTGAAGATATGAAAAAGAATGGTGGTTTTATCCCCGGCATTAAACCCGGGAGAAAAACAGCCGAATTTATTGATAATGTAATGTCGAAGATCACCCTTCCAGGATCTATGTTCCTCGGACTGGTGGCCATCATGCCCGCTATTGTAAGTCTTGTGGGCGTGAACCAGCAGTTTGCGCAGTTCTATGGAGGGACTTCACTGCTCATCCTCGTGGGTGTTGTGCTGGATACCTTACAGCAAATAGAAAGCCACCTGCTGATGAGGCATTACGACGGGCTGACAAAATCAGGCCGTATCAAAGGAAGATCGTCATTTAGTATGTAATACCAATTAGCGGGTAGATGATACATATAAAGACGGAAGAGGAAATTGAATTATTAAAAGAGAGTTCTTTACTTGTTGGTAAAACACTTGCTGAGGTTGCGAAACGCATCCGGCCCGGCATTAAATCAATCGTGCTTGATACGCTTGCTGAAGAGTTTATCAGAGATCACGGAGCAGAACCGGGCTTCAAAGGGTACAACGGCTTTCCGTTTACACTTTGCATCTCAGTGAATGAGCAGGTGGTTCACGGGTTTCCCGGACACCAACACTTGCTCGAGGGGGATATCGTTTCCATTGATTGCGGTGTTTTGAAAAACGGTTTCTACGGCGATTCTGCCTATACCTTTGCAGTTGGAGAAGTTGATGAGGAGGTAAGGCTGCTGATGGACAGGACCAAAGAGTCCTTATACAAGGCCATTGAAGTAGCAGTGGAAGGAAAGCGGATCGGCGATATTGGCCATGCTGTGCAATCCCATGTTGAGCAATACGGATATTCGGTGGTGAGAGATTTGGTGGGGCATGGATTAGGCAGACAACTGCATGAAAAACCAGAAGTGCCTAATTATGGCAAACGCGGAACAGGCATTAAGCTTCAGGAAGGTATGGTGCTGGCCATAGAACCAATGATAAACCTCGGAGCAAGGCAGGTGGTGCAATTGAGTGACGGCTGGACTATACGTACAGCCGACAAAATGCCCTCAGCTCACTATGAGCATGATGTGGCGATAAGAAAGGGGAAAGCCGAGATATTGTCAACATTTGACTATATTGAAGAAGTGATCAACGCAAAATAAAACAAATGGCTAAACAACCATCCATAGAACAAGATGGCACTGTCATCGAATCATTGGGCAACGCCATGTTCAGGGTAGAACTGGAAAACGGGCATGTGATCATTGCTCATATTTCAGGAAAAATGCGCATGCATTATATAAAGATATTACCGGGCGACAGAGTAAAGCTTGAAATGTCACCTTACGATTTGACAAAAGGAAGAATTACGTTCAGATATAAATAGAAAAGCATTAAAAATGAAAACCAGAGCATCAATAAAAAAACGGTCACCTGAATGTAAGATCGTTAGACGCAAGGGGCGCTTGTATGTTATCAACAAGAAGAACCCTAAATTCAAACAAAAACAAGGATAATTATTAAACAATAAACTATCAGATATGGCTAGGATAGCAGGTGTCGATATACCGAACAACAAAAGGGGTGAAATCAGCCTTACCTATATTTTTGGCATAGGCAGAAGCAATGCCCAAAAGATCCTCACGGAAGCAGGTGTTGACTGGGACAAAAAAGTTGAAGATTGGGATGATGATGAACAGAACAAGGTTCGTTCCATTATCACTGAAAACTTCAAGGTTGAAGGCTCCCTCAGATCAGAAACACAGATGAACATCAAGCGATTGATGGACATCGGGACCTATCGTGGCATTCGTCATCGTATTGGGCTTCCGCTCCGCGGACAAAGCACCAAGAACAATGCACGTACACGTAAAGGGCGTAAGAAAACCGTTGCCAACAAGAAAGTGGCACCGAAAGGTTAATGTAAAACAGGAAACAGGAATTTTATTCTGCTGAAATAAAGAAAAACTATGGCTAAATCAACCAGAAGTAAGAAGAGGGTGGTCAAGGTTGAACCCACGGGAATGGCATACATCAGTGCTTCATTCAATAATATCATCATTTCGCTGACCAACAATGCCGGACAGGTGATATCCTGGTCTTCATCGGGTAAGATGGGATTCAGGGGATCAAAGAAAAATACACCTTATGCTGCTCAACTGGCAGCTGAAGACTGTGCCAAGATTGCTTACGACGCAGGTTTGCGCAAGGTGAAAGTACATGTGAAAGGACCCGGATCAGGCAGGGAATCAGCCATCAGGACGATCCATTCCATGGGCATTGAGGTAACCGAGATCAAAGATGTTACTCCATTACCACACAATGGGTGCAGGCCCCCGAAAAGAAGAAGAGTATAATTATTTAACACAATAAGAGAATATTATGGCCAGGTACACAGGACCAAAATCAAAGATTGCCAGGAAATTCAAAGATCCGATCTTTGGACCGGACAAAGCGCTTGACAGGAAACCATATCCTCCGGGACATCATGGTAACAACAGACGGAGAAGGAAAGAATCCGAATACGGTATTCAGCTCCAGGAAAAACAAAAAGCCAAATATACTTATGGTATCCTTGAAAAACAGTTCAGGAATACCTTTAAGAAAGCCACTAAGAAAAAAGGAATTACCGGTGAGATACTGCTTCAGCTTATTGAAGCCAGACTCGACAATGTCGTTTACAGGCTGGGCATCGCCCCAACCCGCAGGGGTGCCAGACAGCTGGTTTCCCACAGGCACATAATCGTGAACGGTACCATTACAAACATCCCTTCTTATGAAATAAAACCTGGGGATGTGATCGGTGTCAGGGAGAAATCAAAATCGCTGGAAGCCATCACTGAATCACTTTCAGGCCGCGCCGACAGCTACGGATGGCTTGAATGGGATGATGAAAAAATGGAAGGTAATTTTATCAATTACCCCAGCAGGGAAGAAATCCCGGAAAATATCAGGGAACAACTCATCGTGGAATTATACTCTAAGTAAAAATCCGGAGTTAACCTAAATAATTGATCATTTAATATACAGCATATTATGGCAATATTAGCATTTCAAAAACCAGACAAGGTGATCATGATCGAAGCCGATGAATTCAAAGGCATCTTTGAATTTCGTCCGCTGGAACCGGGATTCGGCGTTACCATTGGTAATGCCCTCAGAAGGATCCTGTTATCATCCCTTGAAGGATACGCCATCACCTCTGTTCGGATCGACGGCGTAGTTCAAGAATTCTCAACCGTACGCGGTGTGGTCGAAGACGTTTCCCAGATCATCCTGAACCTGAAAAA
>JAGLYE010000018.1 GCA_023132505.1 Bacteroidales bacterium
TCAACCCTCAACCCTCAACCCTCAAAACTACAGAAAGATCAAAGATCCTGAAGTTTATATGAGTAGCTTCCTTCCGGCACTTGAGAGGCCTGGTCCAGCATTTTGATGTATTGCCCGCAATTGCTGCCGATCTTATTTTCCTCCCACTCGCCAATGCTGAGGATTACTTCGTAACCCGCATTTTTGAGGGCGTCAACCACAGCATATTCTTTTTCCTCCCTCACAATCAGGGAATCGATATTATTCATGCGGGCCTTGAACGTAGGATTGACCGGGGTGATCTTAATAAGGAAAGTTTCGGGATTGAAATGATTAAGCAAGGATTGTGGGTCAAGGATATTTTCCTTGCCAAGCGCAAAATTCAGGGTAAGCTTCTTCCCTCCTTCCGAATAAAAGCGTTCTCCGAATAAAGCCATCTTTTCAAAACTCCATTTTTTTACCGGTACCAGCTTGTTGCGCTGTTCTTCATCCGTGCTGTGAAGCGAAAACTGCAGCTGGAATGATTGGTCGTAATATTCCTTTTTAATATTCAGAAGTTTTTCAAAAAAAGCATCCGTTCCATGCGGAGCTATTGTAGAAAGAGAGCCTACGAAATTATGGATAGGATATTTCGCAGGAAATTGCTCCAGAACATCCAGCACAGCATGGTTGAGCGATGGCTCACCCATACGTGCAAATTGTATCTTGAATTTGTCGGTTTCAGGTATTCCCGAGGGAAAACGATAATTTACCAGGTAATCTATCTGAAAGAAGATTTCCTCTGCACTGAGCTTTCCTTTATAATCTCCGCCGGCATCGCAAAATTTACAGTCGACCGGACAACCGAACAATGTAGAAATAATGATCACCCATTTCTTGCTTATGTCTATGGGTGGCTGTATGGATTCAACAAATTCGATGCGCCTGCCATCACTATTCTCGGCAATAAAAACCGATGCAATCGTATTTTCCTGTGTTCTGCTAATTACCTTCATTCGCTGATAATCTTTTCCCTGATAGCCATGGCCGCCCTTATTCCGTCACCTATGGCGACTGAAGTCTGCCTCGTCGTTCCGTTCTTTACATCTCCAATAATATATAAGAGGCCTTGCTGTTCAAGCTGCCGGTGGTTTTCTTCCAGTTCAGCTGACAAACATCCCAGTTC
This sequence comes from Bacteroidales bacterium, assembly GCA_023132505.1. Taxonomy (GTDB): domain Bacteria; phylum Bacteroidota; class Bacteroidia; order Bacteroidales; family B18-G4; genus B18-G4. The sequence continues at coordinate 1,145 of JAGLYE010000018.1, forward strand.
AGGCTTCCGGCCGGTGGCAAAAATAGTATAATCAGATGAAAACCCCGGATTTGAGTTTTCAACATAAGTTATGTTTGCCTGTTTTTGAGCAATTTCAAACAATGCAGGAACACATCTTATCTTTGTGCCCCTGTTCAGAACGGTAACTTTATTGTGAGCTGAGAGGGTCATGGCATAATCAAAAGCTGCATCACCGGCACCCACTATATCGATCAGTTTTCCTTTTATATCCCGCAGGTGATATACTTCCGTACAGATCTTCTTATCAGTTGCATATTTCGACTTTGTACCTGTTGCAATAACCACGAGCTGAGCAGATAAATCTAAATCTGGAGCACTCATTTCGAACCTTCCCGACGAGTATTTCAAATTTCTGATTTCTGATTTCTGGTATCTGATATCAAACCTGTCAAGGTGCGCCTTCAGCTTTTTAACCAATTCCGGTCCGCTGATTCCTTCCGGATACCCGGGATAATTGTCCAGTCTCCATGCGTTCTTCACCAATCCCCCGATGCTGTCCCTTTCGAAAAGCAGAGGGTCAATACCGTATCTTTTCAATTGTACAGCACAGGCCACACCCGCCGGGCCACCTCCGATAATGATCACCTGCTCTTTAAGCATCGTTCAACAGATCTAAAAGTGTATTGGTTTTTACAGGACGGGAAAACAAATAAGCCAGGTTCAGAAAGGTGGCAAGATGAAATTCATAGTTGTATGCTGCTGTGGCATCCACAGGCATCACTACATCAAAACCTTTAACAAAAGCAGATCTTGCCGTACTTTCACAGCAGAGGTTAGTCATAAGGCCTGTGATGATAAGTTGTTTTACACCGGCATGGAGTAGTTGTTGCTCAAGATCTGTTTCATAAAACGCATCAAACTGGCTCTTTTTCAATACTGTTCCACCCATTGCGGCGATATTTTCAGATATATCACTCCTGGGATCTTTTTCATTGATCAGCTCATGCCAGCGAATACCCATCATACCGGCATTTTCTTTATTGTTAAGGTGCCTGGTAAGTATCACCGGCATCTTCATTGCTTTGCATGCCTGCATTATCTTAAGCACGTTTGGAAGGATCACCGGGGAGGAAGGCACAAATGCATGCTCATCAGGGTCGAGGAAATAGTTTTGCATGTCAACTACCAGCAATGCCAGATGGCCAAAATCCGGTTTGAACATCCGCATACCGGAATAATACTTCACTTCTTCGATCATTTCTTCAGATTCAAGATCGATATTATCAGGGGTAAAGTACTTTTCTTTCATTCGTTTGCTTCTGTGTTATATGCAAATGTAAGGTAAAAAATAAATGAAATTATATCTTTACGTTTCGAATCAGGAGTTTTTTGTACCCTCCCCCAACCCCTCCCTGCCAGCAGGTAGGGTAGTAATGCTTGAATCACAATAATAGCAAGCGTTCTCCCTCCTTTTTCGAAGGGAGGGAGACAGGGGGTGTGTAAAAGATTTTTTTTCAATAAATAACTTGTATTTAAAAAAAGATTTTTTACCTTTGCAGCCGCTTTTGATGATTCGTCTGAAAGAGCAGAAAATCCAACGGAAACCTGACAAATTGAGGCAGATATAGGTTCCACCCCGATACACGGGACGCGTCTTCAAAGACCTACCCTATATCATCTTCCCTTAGATTTTCGAAAAACATGAATGTTAAACATCTCTTTTTGAGGGGATTAAAAATAATTAATAAGTCTTAATATGCCAACAATACAACAATTAGTTCGCAAGGGACGAAAAAAATTAACTGACAAGAGCAAAGCACCTGCACTGGATTCATGTCCACAACGCAGGGGTGTTTGTGTAAGGGTTTATACCACAACCCCGAAAAAACCTAACTCAGCCATGAGGAAAGTGGCCAGGGTAAGGCTTACAAATGGAAAAGAAGTGAACGCCTACATCCCTGGTGAAGGCCATAACCTCCAGGAACACTCCATTGTAATGATCCGGGGTGGAAGGGTAAAAGATCTTCCCGGTGTACGTTATCACATCATAAGGGGTGCGCTTGACACTTCAGGTGTTGAAGGCCGGACACAGCGTCGGTCAAAATATGGTACAAAGAAACCTAAGAAATAAGAAGATATACAATAATTATATAATATAACGATGAGGAAAGCAAAACCTAAGAAACGGACCATTCTTCCTGATCCAAAATATAGTGACATTTTGGTTACTAAGTTTGTGAACAACATGATGTACAGCGGCAAGAAAAATATCGCTTATGAGATTTTCTACGCTGCCATGGATATTGTCGCTGAAAAAACCCAGGAAGACCCTGTTGAAGTTTGGAAAAAAGCACTTGCAAACGTTACCCCTGCTGTAGAGGTAAGAAGCCGTCGTATCGGTGGTGCCACTTTCCAGATCCCTTCAGAGATCAGGCCAGGGAGGAAAATGTCGATAGGAATGAAAAACCTGATCAGCTTTGCCCGTAAACGTCATGAAAAAACCATGGGTGAAATGCTTGCAGGCGAAATTCTGGCTGCGTACAAAGAAGAAGGTTCTGCTTTCAAGAAAAAAGAAGATACACACCGTATGGCCGAAGCCAACAAGGCTTTCAGCCATTTCAGGTTTTAAAAGAACAAAAATAAGAGATGCCGGAAAATCTGACATACACGCGTAACATTGGCATTATGGCTCACATTGATGCGGGTAAAACCACAACAACGGAGCGTGTATTGTATTATACCGGTATCAATTACAAAGTTGGTGAGGTACACGACGGCACTGCAACGATGGACTGGATGGCTCAGGAACAGGAAAGGGGCATCACCATCACTTCTGCAGCAACAACTGTGTACTGGACCACCGACGAACAAAAATATCGCATCAACATTATCGATACTCCGGGACATGTTGATTTCACCGTAGAAGTTGAACGCTCACTCCGTGTGCTCGATGGCGCTGTTGCACTTTTCTGTGCCGTTGGCGGTGTAGAGCCACAATCAGAAACCGTATGGCGCCAGGCCGATAAATATGGCGTACCCAGAATCAGCTTTGTAAATAAAATGGACCGTTCAGGAGCCGACTTTTACACTGTTGTAAGCCAGATCAAAGAAAAGCTGGGTTCTAAGCCGGTGATCATGCAGATCCCTATCGGAGAAGAAGATGAATTCACCGGGCTTGTTGACCTGGTAGAAAACAAAGCATACAGCTGGGATGAAGAGAACTTTGGTGTTATCTATAAGGAAATTCCTATCCCTGAAGACCTGAAGGAAACCGTTGAGAAGTACAGGACAAAGATCATCGAAGGCGCTGCTGAAGACAATGAAGCATTGTTGGATAAATTCCTTGAATCGCCTGACAGCATCACAAAAGAAGAACTCATCGAATCTGTTCGCAAAGCAACCCTCGAGCTTAAGATCACCCCGGTATTGTGTGGATCTGCATTTAAAAACAAGGGTGTACAAAAACTGATCGATGCCATCATCTATTACCTCCCCTCTCCGCTTGATATCCCTCCCATTACCGGAGAAAACCCATTCACACAGAAAAAAGAAACAAGGAACGCATCAGACGAAGAGCCCTTTTCAGCCCTTGCCTTCAAAATCGCTACAGATCCTTTTGTAGGACGTATTGCCTATTTCAGGGTTTACTCGGGCAGTCTGAAAGCAGGTTCTGTTGTGCTCAATGTAAACACCAATAAAAAAGAAAGGATCGCGCGCATATTGCAAATGCATGCAAACAAGCGCAATCCTGTAGAAAATATTTATGCTGGCGAGATCGGGGTAGCTGTTGGCTTCAAAGAGATCCGTACAGGGGATTCTCTGACCGATATCAAACACCCCCTCCTGCTGGAGAACATTCATTTCCCGGAACCTGTTATCAGCATGGCTATAGAACCCAGGTTTCAGGATGATATAGATAAATTGAATGCAGGTTTAAGAAAACTGTCTGAAGAAGACCCGACTTTTACGATAAGGATGGACGACGAAACAGGACAAACCATTATCAGCGGCATGGGTGAACTTCACCTTGACATTCTTACCGACAGGTTAAAAAGGGAATTTAGCATTGATTGTAACAAAGGAACACCGCAGGTAGCTTATAAGGAGTCTATCAGCAATACCGTTGTTCATCGCGAGATATATAAAAAACAAACCGGTGGCAAGGGCAGGTTTGCCGATATCACCGTTGAGATTGGCCCTGCAGAAGATGGTCTCCGTGGCTTACAGTTCATTGATAACATCAAAGGAGGGGCGATCCCTAAAGAATATATCCACGCTGTTGAAAAAGGCTTTAAATCGGCTATGATGAACGGCGTAATGGCAGGCTTCCAGCTTGAAAACCTCCGGGTAAGGCTCATTGATGGCAGCCAACACCCTGTTGATTCAGATGCATTATCGTTTGAAGTAGCTGCCGGACTGGCTTTCAGGGAAGCATGTAAAAAAGCAGGCCCCGTATTACGCGAACCCATCATGCAGGTTGTGATTACCACTCCTGATGAATATGTTGGGGAAGTAAGCAGCGACATGAACAAAAGAAGGGGTCAGATGGAAGGGATATCAACAATTAACCGTCTTCAGGAACTTCGGGCAAAGGCCCCGCTGGCCGAAATGTTCGGGTATGTAACAACCTTACGTACACTGACATCAGGCCGGGGAAATGCAAACCTTGAGTTTTCGCATTATGCCGATCTTCCGAAAAACATCCTGGAAGACATTTTATATAAAATTAAAGGATACGTAGTAAATTATTAATAAGATCTTAAATTAAGAAAACCGTGAGTCAGAGGATCAGAATTAAGTTAAAATCGTACGATTACAATTTGGTTGACAAATCAGCCGAAAAGATCGTAAAGACTGTAAAATCCACTGGAGCTGTGGTTAGCGGACCCATTCCGCTGCCAACAAACAAACAGATCTTTACTGTGAACAAGTCCACTTTTGTGAACAAGAAATCAAGAGAGCAATTTCAGCTCTGTTCATATAAAAGACTATTGGACATTTACAGCACCACCAGTAAAACGATCGATGCCTTAATGAAGCTGGAACTTCCCAGCGGTGTTGAAGTTGAGATCAAAGTGTGATAAAGTTTTAAACGATAAGATAATGTCAGGAATAATTGGTAAAAAAATCGGGATGACCAGCATCTATGACGATGCCGGTAAAAACATACCCTGCACAGTGATTGAAGCAGGCCCGTGTGTTGTTACCCAGGTGAAGACTAAAGAAATTGATGGCTATGATGCAATCCAGATTGCCTATGATGACAAGAAGGACAAGCATACTACCGGTGCCCTTAAGGGACATTTTGTAAAAGCCGGTGTGAGCCCAAAGAAGATCATCAGGGAATTCACCAGGTTTGAAGCAGGTCATCAAAAGAAATACGGAGATGTGCTTACTGTCGATATTTTTGAAGAAGGCGAATTTATTGACGTTGTAGGCTACTCAAAAGGTAAAGGTTTCCAAGGCGTTGTGAAACGCCATGGTTTCAAGGGTGTGAATGATGCGACTCACGGGCAGCACAACAGGTTGCGTGCCCCAGGTTCCATTGGAGCTTCCTCTTATCCCTCCAGGGTATTTAAAGGCATGCGCATGGGCGGCCGCACCGGAGGCGACAGGGTTAAGCTTATCAACCTGCAGGTAATCAAGATCGTGCCTGAAAAAAATCTGATCTTAGTTAAAGGTGCCGTACCAGGCCCCAATGGTTCATATGTAATTGTTGAAAGATGGAGTTAGTAGTATATAAATCAAACGGAGAAAAAAGTACCCGTAAGATCAAGCTGAACAAGGCGATCTTTGAGGTAGAGCCTAACGATCACGCTATCTGGCTGGATACCAGGCAGATTATGGCCAACCGCCGACAGGGAACCCATAGCAGCAAAGAAAGAAATGCGATTACCGGCAGCAGGCGTAAGATCAAACGTCAAAAAGGTACCGGTACAGCACGTGCCGGCGATATTAAAAACCCGATATTCCGTGGCGGTGGAAGGACATTTGGCCCACGACCCAGAGATTATGGATTCAAGCTGAATAAAAAGGTTAAAAGACTTGCCCGTCGTTCTGCCCTTACCTATAAGGCAAAAGACAAAGAATTGTTAATCCTTGAAGATTTCAGTTTTAACGAAGCCAAGACAAAGAATTTTCTTGAGCTGCTGGGACATTTTGACCTTACCGATCAGAAAACCCTGCTTGTACTCCCTGAAACAGATGAAAATATTTTGCTTTCGGCCAGGAACATTCAAAAAGCCAAGGTGATCAATGCAAGCAGTTTGAATACTTATGACATTCTGAATGCCAACATACTGCTGATCGCTGAAAGCTCGATGAAAGAGATTGAAAAGATTTTAGCATAATCATAATATAAAAAAGCAATGGATATCATTATAAAACCTGTGATCACGGAAAAGATGACGGCGATGGGTGAAAGCCTGAACCGCTTCGGTTTTATCGTGAACAGAAAAGCCAATAAACTTCAGATCAAGAAAGCTATTGAAGATCTTTATGATGTTGAGGTGATTTCTGTAAACACGATGACTTACAGGGGTAAAACCAAATCAAGGTTTACCAAGACCGGGATCATCAGCGGTAAAACAGCATCCTATAAGAAGGCTATTATCACAGTAGCCGAAGGTGAAACAATTGATTTTTATAGCAATATTTAGATAGATGGCTTTAAAGAAATACAAACCAACGACACCAAGTCAGCGCTTCAAGATCATCAGCGCTTTTGACGACATCACTGCTTCCTCTCCGGAGAAGAGCCTTCTGGCTCCACTGAAGCAAAGTGGTGGAAGGAATAGTGAAGGTAAAATGACTGTCCGCTACAGGGGTGGTGGCCACAAGCAGCGTTACAGGATCATTGATTTTAAAAGGGAAAAGGAAAATATTCCTGCAACCGTGAAATCAATAGAGTATGATCCTAACCGTACTGCCAGGATCGCCCTGCTGTATTATAAGGATGGGGAAAAAAGGTATATCATTGCACCGCATGGTCTTGAAGTAGGACAGGAAGTCCTTTCAGGCAAGGGTGTTACGCCAAACATTGGCAATACAATGTACCTGAGTGAGATCCCCTTCGGGACTATCATTCACAATATTGAGCTCAGGCCGGGCCAGGGTGCCAAACTCGCACGCAGTGCCGGGTCTTACGCCCAGTTCATGACCCGTGAAGGAAAGTTTGCAGTTATCAAGCTTCCATCCGGGGAAACAAGGATGATCCTTCAGAGCTGCAGGGCTACCATAGGCATGGTATCCAATGTTGACCATCAGCTTGAAAAATCAGGTAAAGCAGGCCGGTCACGTTGGCTTGGACGCCGTCCGAGAACACGTGGCGTTGCCATGAACCCTGTTGATCACCCCATGGGCGGTGGCGAAGGAAGGGCTTCCGGTGGACACCCGAGGTCAAGAAAAGGATTGCCAGCGAAAGGTTATAAAACCAGATCGAAAAAGAAGGCATCCAACAAGTATATCATTGAAAGACGTAAAAAATAATTAATATCATCGCGCTATGAGTCGTTCGTTGAAAAAAGGACCATATATACATTACAAACTGGAAAAGAAAGTTCTGGACCAGGCTGGGAGTAAAAAGAAGTCAGTGATCAAAACCTGGTCAAGGGCATCAATGATCTCTCCCGACTTTGTTGGACTTACAATTGCAGTCCATAACGGGAACAAATTCATTCCGGTTTATATTACCGAGAACATGGTAGGCCATAAGCTCGGGGAGTTTGCCCCTACCCGCCAGTTCAGGGGACATGCCGGGAACAAGGATAGAGGCAGAAGATAATAATGAAATATAAAAGATAAGCATAATGGGAGCTAGAAAAAGAAATCGTGCTGAGCAATTAAAAGAAGCCAGGAAAAGCCAGTATTTTGCCAAGCTGAATAATTGCCCCACATCTCCAAGAAAAATGAGGCTGGTAGCCGACTTGGTCAGGGGAATGGATGTGATGTCTGCACTTAGTGTACTTGAACATTCACCCAAGGAAGCTGCTAAAAATGTCCATAAACTGTTGCGTTCGGCCATTGCCAACTGGCAAACCAAGAATGAGGGTGTCAGGATAGAGGAAAGCAACCTTTTTATCAAAGATATCTATGTTGACAGTGCAAGGATGCTGAAAAGGATCCGTACTGCACCACAAGGCAGGGCCCACAGGATCAGGAAGCGTTCAAACCATGTAACACTGGCGCTGGACAGCAAAACAGAATTGGTTGAAAACTAGAATATAAAATACAAAAGATACTATTAATGGGACAAAAAACTAATCCAATAGGACTTCGCTTAGGGATCATCAAAGGATGGGATTCCAACTGGTATGGAGGTAAGGACTTCGGCAGCAAGCTGCTTGAGGACCACAAGATCCGTCAATACCTGTCTGCCCGTCTGGCAAAAGCCGGAATCTCAAAGATCATCATTGAGCGTACGCTAAAGCTGGTTACCGTTACCATCTTTACTGCCCGCCCAGGTATCATCATTGGGAAAGGTGGTTCGGAAGTGGATAAGCTGAAGGAAGAGTTGAAAAAGCTGACTAAAAAAGAGATACAGATTAATATTTCTGAGATCAAACGCCCGGAACTGGATGCAAATATCGTTGCCAGCTCCATTGCCAAACAAATTGAAGGCAGGATTTCTTTCCGTCGTGCTATCAAGACCTCGATCGCCTCTACCATGCGTATTGGTGCCGAAGGTATAAAGGTTGTGATCTCAGGCAGGCTGGGTGGAGCGGAAATGGCCCGCAGTGAACAATACAAGGACGGCCGTATCCCGTTGCATACCCTTCGCGCAGATATTGACTATGCCAAGATTGAGGCCCATACTACCTATGGCAGGATCGGCATTAAAGTCTGGATTTGTAAAGGCGAGATATATGGCAAACCCGAACTGGTGCCCTCCCTCAGTGAAGGACATAAAAAACAGGCTATGAGAAAGACCGGACGCCCGGGTGGAAGAAGAAGATAAGATTCATATAATATATTAAACAATAAATAAATGTTACAGCCAAAGAAAACCAAGTACAGAAAGCAGCAGAAAGGCCGCATGAAAGGCAATGCCCAGCGTGGCAATCAGCTTGCCTTTGGCTCTTTTGGCATCAAGGCTATGGAAGAATGCTGGCTTACAGGACGGCAAATCGAGGCTGCACGTCAAGCCGTTACGCGTTATATGAAACGTGAAGGACAGATTTGGATCATGGTGTTCCCTGACAAACCGGTTACCAAAAAGCCTGCGGAAGTACGTATGGGTAAAGGAAAAGGTGCACCTGAATATTTCGTTGCCAGGATTAGCCCCGGCAGAATACTTTTCGAAGCAGAAGGCGTTCCACTGGATGTTGCCAAAGAGGCGCTCCGGCTGGCAGCCCAGAAACTTCCGGTGAAATGCAAATTTGTTGTAAGAAGAGATTATGTTGAATATTAAACAATCACAATAATGGAACAGGAAGTTATCATAGAATTGGGAACCGCGGAACTGATCGAAAGATTGGATGAAGATAAGAAACAACTGGTAAAGCTTAGGCTCAACCACGCAGTTTCTCCGCTGGAAAACCCTAACAAGATCACGTTCTACAAGAAAGCCATCGCCAGGATGGAAACCGAGTTGAGAAGTAGACAATTAGAAGAAGACAATAATAATCAATAAGATGGAAAGAAATCTTAGAAAAGAAAGAACCGGTGTCATTGTGAGCAACAAGATGGACAAATCCATCGTAGTGCAGGTAACCCGTAATGTTAAACACCCGGTTTACGGAAAATACATGAGAAAAAGCACAAAGTTCATTGCCCATGACGAAAAGAACGAATGCAACATCGGAGATACTGTGCGGATCATGGAAACCAGACCTATCAGCAAAAACAAATGCTGGAGGTTAGTAGAAATCGTTGAAAGAGCTAAGTAAAAATGATACAACAAGAATCGAGACTGTCAGTAGCTGATAACAGTGGTGCCAAAGAAGTACTCTGTATCCGCGTCCTGGGTGGAACCAAAAGGAGGTATGCCTCCATCGGTGACCAGATCGTAGTAACCGTCAAGAATGCACTCCCTTCCGGCAATGTCAAGAAAGGAACTGTGATCAGGGGGGTTGTGGTTAGAACAAGAAAAGAGATCAGGCGCCCGGATGGTTCATATATCCGTTTTGACGACAACGCCGTTGTGCTGTTGAATGCGACAGGAGAAATGATCGGCACCCGTATTTTTGGGCCCGTTGCCAGGGAATTAAGGGATAAGAAATTCATGAAAATCGTTTCACTGGCACCCGAAGTGCTTTAAAAAAGATAAATACCACTAAACATGGCAAGTAAGATATATATTAAAAAAGGTGATACGGTGATGGTCATTACCGGCGAATCAAAAGGCATGCAGGGCAGGGTTCTCAAAATAGAACCTAAGGCCTACAAAGCCATTGTAGAAGGTGTGAACGAAGTAAGTAAGCACACCAAGCCTAATGCCGACAACCCGAAAGGCGGGATCATCAAAAAAGAAGCCTTAATACATATTTCCAACCTGAAATTGGTCGACGGAAAAGGAAACCCAACCAGGATTGGAAGGAAAACAGATGAAAAGACCAACAAAACCGTAAGGGTTTCAAAAAAAACAGGGGAGGTCATTAAATAATGGAATATACAGCAAGACTTAAAACCAGGTACTTCGAGGAGATCATTCCCGCATTAACCAAGCAGTTCGCATACAGGAACCGCATGGAAGTACCCAAGATCCTGAAGATCTCTGTGAACCAGGGGCTCGGCAAAGCCATTGTGGACAAAAAAATGATTGATACAGGTATTGAGGAACTGACTATGATTACCGGCCAGAAAGCCGTTTCTACAAAGTCAAAAAAGGATATATCAAATTTTAAGGTCCGTAAGGGAATGCCCATTGGCGTCAGAGTTACCCTGCGTGGCGATAAAATGTATGAATTCCTTGACAGGCTGGTCTCAGTGGCCATACCGAGGATCAGGGACTTCAGGGGTATTAACGACAAAGGTTTCGACGGACGCGGCAACTATACTTTCGGTGTTTCCGAACAGATAATCTTTCCGGAGATCGAGATTGACAAGATCAACAATATCAACGGGATGGATATCACCATCGTAACCAATGCCAAAAACGACAAGGAAGCCCTTGCATTATTAAAAGAATTCGGTTTACCGTTTAAAAATCAAAATAGTTAGAATATGGCTAAGGAATCAATGAAAGCCCGTGAAGTAAAAAGGGCAAAGCTCGTTGCGAAATATGCAAAAAAAAGAGCAGAGCTGCTTGCAAATGGCGACTACGCCGGATTGCAAAAGCTTCCGAAAAATGCATCCCCGGTCCGCTTGCATAACCGATGCAGCCTGACCGGAAGACCGAAAGGATACATGCGTCAATTCGGTGTTTCCCGTATCAATTTCAGGGAGATGGCTTTACAGGGCCTCATACCGGGAATCAAGAAAGCTAGCTGGTAATATTATAAAGAATACTTAGATGACAGATCCAATTGCAGATTATTTGACCAGGCTCAGGAATGCAGTCATGGCAAACCACAGGATTGTAGAGATACCTGCTTCCAATATCAAAAAAGACATCACCAAGATATTGCACGAAAAGGGATATATCCTGAATTATAAATTCGTTGAAGATGGAGGCAATAATCAAGGCACCATCAAGATAGCACTGAAATATCATCCGGTGACTAAACAGGCAGCCATCAACAAGCTTCAACGTGTCAGTAAGCCCGGCCTTCGTAAGTATGTCAGGTCCGACAAGCTCCCCAGGGTATTGAATGGGCTGGGTATCGCCATCCTTTCAACTTCTCAAGGTGTAATGACCGATAAGGAAGCAAGGAATGAAAATGTTGGTGGTGAAATTTTATGTTACGTAAGTTAAAACAGGAGTATAAGATATGTCACGTATAGGAAAATTACCAATCACTGTTCCTGAAGGTGTTGAAATCAACATCTCTGACGATAATGTGATAATTGTGAAAGGTAAGCTGGGTGAACTGCAGCAACAGATAAACAAAGATATGACCCTGAAGCTGGAAGATGCCACACTAACCATCAAAAGGCCAAGTGAATCGAAAGAACACAAGGCACTGCACGGACTTAGCAGAGCCCTGATAAACAATATGGTTATTGGAGTTTCTGAAGGTTATTCCATTGTGCAGGAACTGGTAGGTGTTGGTTATAAAGCATCAGCCACTGGACAGGTACTTGAGCTGGCGCTGGGGTATTCTCACAGTATATTTCTCGAACTTCCGCCGGAAGTTTCCGTGGAAACAATCACAGAAAGGGGAAAGAACCCAAGCATCACCCTGAAATCACATGATAAACAGCTTATCGGCCAGGTAGCTGCCAAAATCAGGTCATTCCGTAAGCCAGAACCATATAAAGGCAAAGGAATCCTTTATAAAGGCGAACAGATCAGGAGGAAAGCCGGTAAAGCAGCTGCAGAATAAAATTTAGGTAAGAATATTTAAAATCCTGAAAGGATGAAAAAGATAAAAGACAGGAAACAATACAGAAGGTACAGGATCAAGTTAAGGATCAGAAAAACCATTTCAAGCGGAACAGTTGCCAG
>JAGLYE010000180.1 GCA_023132505.1 Bacteroidales bacterium
AAATTAAAATATACATCCCTGCAATAGGTCAACTCCATGTTTGATTCCGGGATGGCCGGTGTATATATTACAAGCCCTGCATCACAGGGGATACAGGCCGGATCATCGGTATAATGTATATTGATGCCTTCTGACTCCAGCTGTCTGCTAAGTGGTGTGACAGTGCGGTCATAACCCGAAACCTCTTTCCCCTGTTGCCTGAAATACCTGGCCAGGGCACTCATGCCTATACCGCCTATTCCAATCAGGTAAATGGTATTTGTCTGCAGGTCTTTCATTATCTGTCAAGCAGTTTTATTATTTCATCAATGATCTTTTCGGTGGCCTCCGGCCTTGCAAGCGAACGGATATTGCTCCTCATTAGCTTTTGCTTTTCCTCATCTTTCAGCAGTGTGATAAGCGTGCCTGCCAGGTCTGTGTCCAATTTGTCATCCCTCAGAAGAATAGCGGCATCCTTATCTTGCAAGGCCATTGCATTTTTTGTCTGGTGGTCCTCAGCAGCACCCGGTAAGGGGATCAAGATCAGCGGGTTTCCGGCAATACATAATTCGGAAATGGCAATGGCCCCGGCCCTGGAGATCACCATGTCAGCAACGGCATAGGCGAAATCCATGTTTGAGATAAAATCAAAGATTTTCACCCGCCCTGCTTTCGAAGCAGCTATCGAGCCTTGAATTCCTTTTGCTGAATCATAGAACATCGCGCCACATTGCCAGATTATCTGTACATCTTCTTCAAGGATCTCCTCCAGTTGGTTGGCGAAAGCAAGGTTTATGGATCTTGCTCCCTGGCTACCCCCGATAATCAGGATTGTCTGCAAATCCTTATCTAAGTCAAAAAAGCCCAGGCCCTTTTCTTTTTTTCCTTTGAGTTCGATAATATCTTTTCTCACCGGGTTTCCCGTTATCACGATCCGGGAGGCAGGAAAATGCTTCTCCATCCCTTCAAAGGCAACACAAATCGTATCTACCGTCCGGCTAAGTATCCTGTTGGTGATGCCGGGGAATGAGTTTTGTTCCTGTATGAGTGAGGGGATTCCCTTGCGGGAAGCCACTCTCAGCATGGGGCCACTGGCATAGCCACCGGTTCCGATGGCTACATCGGGTTTGAACTTTTTGATGATCTTTCTTGCTTTCATCAAACTTGATATAAGCTTAAATGGAAAGGACAGGTTCTTTAATGTCAGCCTTCGTTGTATGCCACTGATCCAAAGTCCTTTTATGGGATACCCTGCAGCAGGCACTTTTCCCATTTCCATACGGCCTTTTGCTCCGATGAACAGGATCTCGGGATCACCTAACCTTTTCTTCAAGCTATCAGCAATGGCTATTGCAGGGAAAATGTGTCCCCCGGTACCTCCTCCGCTGATAATGATTCTTTTTTTAGGCCGTGACATACTCTTCTATATTTTCTGGTGTGGTGTCAATTTCTTTACTTATGCTTAATATGACCCCCAGCGAAATACTGGTAAACCATATGGAAGTACCTCCCATACTGATCAGGGGCAGGGGTTGGCCGGTAACCGGGATCAGGTTTACAGCCACAGCCATATTTATCATAGCCTGAAAAACCAGGCTGAACCCGAGGCCTATTGCCATAAAAGCCCCGAAGTTTCGTGGTATCCTGCTTACTATTCTAACAACCCTGTAGAAAAGGATCAGGTATAAAAGGACCAGGAAGGCACCTCCCGCAAGCCCGCATTCTTCGATGAATATGGCAAAGATGAAATCGGAATATGGATGTGGCAGAAAATTACGCTGCGTGCTGTTGCCGGGAAATTTTCCGATCAGGCCGCCCTCTGCAATTGCAATCTTAGCCTGCTCTACCTGGTAGTTCTTGTCACTGTCAACATTCTTTTCATCTTGAAAGAAACTTACAACCCTTGTTTTCCAGGTGTTCTGACGAGGCAGAAGTTCGGGATTAGCACCGGCAATGAGCAATAGCAGTATGAAACTGACAATCCCGATCCCCACGAGTGAAAATATATATACAAGGTTTACCCTCCCGATGAACATCAGCACCAGGCTGGTTACAAAAAGCATGGCTGCTGTTGAAAAGTTGGCCGGCAGAATGAGGCCGCAAACAATCAGCACAGGGATCATAAGAGGCATAAAAGCGGACTTAAAATCTTTAATGTTTTCTTGTTTCTTGCTTAACAGACGTGCCAGGTACAGGATCAGGGTAAGCTTGGCCAGGTCCGACGTTTGAAACGTCAGGTTGAACGGAAGGGGCAATACACGCTTTGCTTCATTGAGGTCGAGGCCAATGAAAAGGGTTAATATCAATAATGGAACAGCAATGTATAATGCTATTTGAAAGATCCTGCTGAAATAGGTGAACTTAATCAGATGGGTCAGGTACATGATCAGAAAGCCGAAGAGCAAGATGATAAAATGCTTCATCATATAATACTCAGTGTTCCCTGATTGATATTTATATGCAAGGGTGCCGGTTGAACTGTAAACAGTAAGCAGGGAAAATATTGACAGCAGAATGACCACTGCCCATATCACCTTATCTCCCCTGATATTTCTGAGTATCTTTGACATTCTACAGCTTATTTACTGATTCTTTAAATTGATTTCCACGATCTTCGAAGTTTTCAAAAAGATCGAAACTCGCACATGCCGGCGATAATAAAACAATATCACCCTTTCTGCCAAGGTAAAGGGCTGTCTGAACCGCAACATCCATGGAGCGTGTTTCAATGATGGTTTCTACTGATCCGGAAAAAGCTTCTTGCAAATGCTTATTGTCCTTCCCCAGGCATACGATTCCTTTTACCTTATTCTTCACAAGGTCAAGCAGTATAGAATAATCATTCCCTTTGTCGATACCACCGGCAATCCAGATCACATCATTTTGCATGTTTTCCATGGCATACCAAACAGAGTTTACATTGGTGGCCTTGGAATCATTGATGAATTCAATGCCTTGAATGACTGCTACATGCTCCAGCCGATGTTCGATATTCTGAAAATCGGAAAGACTTTCCTGGATATGTTGCTTGCGAATATCCAATAGCTTGCCTGCAACTGCAGCAGCCATCGAATTATAAATATTGTGCTTTCCTTGTAGTGCTAAGCTTTCTAATGTCATTTCCTGTAGGTTTGATTGAATATTTATAATTATGTTGTTATCTTTTATGTATGCTCCGTCACCGTCGAAAATCTCATTTAAAGTGAAGGGGATCATTCTCGGGCTGATGCTGCTTTTTCTGATCCTTTTCATGATCTCAGGGTCATCCCGGCAAAAAATGAAAGCATCCTCTTTACCCATATTTTGAATGATCCTGAATTTTGATTCGGCATAAGCCTCAAAAGATCCGTCGTAGCGATCGAGGTGGTCAGGAGTGATGTTCATCAGAATGGCGATATCTGCTTTGAAATCATACATGCCATCCAGCTGAAAACTACTGATCTCGAGCACAAAGTAATCGTGATCCTGATGGGCTACCTCCATGGCAAAGCTGTTTCCAACATTACCTGCCAAGGCTACATCCAGTCCTGCTTTTTTCAGGATATGGTGTGTGAGTAAGGTGGTGGTGGTCTTCCCATTCGATCCTGTAATGCAGATCAGCTTCGCTGCTGTATATCTTGCTGCAAACTCGATCTCTGAGATTACCGGGATTCCCCTTTCAGCAATACTCCTGACCAGGGGTGCCTGATCTGGTATTCCGGGGCTTTTGATTACCTCCTTACTCTTCAGGATGCGTTTTTCCGAGTGCTTCCCTTCTTCAAATTCAATGTCAAACTGTGAAAGAACGTTTTTGTATTTTTCTTTTATTCTATTGTTGTCGGATACAAATACATCATGGCCTTTCATGCGGGCGAGTACTGCTGCTCCCACTCCGCTTTCTCCTGCCCCCAGGACGATGATGTTGTTGGTATCCATTCAATTTTATCTCAGTTTTAATGTGATAATGGTCAATATTGCCAGCATGATCCCGATGATCATAAAGCGTTGTACAATCTTTGGCTCGGCATAGCCAAGCTTCTGAAAATGGTGGTGCAGGGGCGACATTTTGAAAATGCGCCTGCCGGCACCAAATTTCTTTTTTGTGTATTTGAAATAGCCTACCTGAGTGATCACCGACAGGCTTTCAACCAGGAAGATCCCACATAGGATCGGGATCAGCAGTTCTTTCCTGATCAGGAT
>JAGLYE010000181.1 GCA_023132505.1 Bacteroidales bacterium
GAGTACTCGGGAGGAATAAGACCCGATAATGGAGTTTTTCCCATTCTAATGTATTTCAAAACACAAGGTTTATTCGTTATTGAAATCACATAGTTTTTACTAATCAAAATTGTAATATAATTCATGAATACGCTGTACACATACATGTGAACATGCGCACAAGAGGGAGAAGCTACTTATTCATTTATGTTGCAGGTTACCGGTACAAAACAACCAGCGACCAGTAACAAGTAACCAGTAACCAGCAACCAGTTTAAATTATTTATCGAACACCAAAGCATATATTCCCTACTTTCGCTTAAACCATTATCCCTTTACTTATGAAAAGATATATCCTTGCAATAATATTGCCTTTGCTGCTGACAGCATGCACCCAAAACAGCCGGCCTATCCCGGAAAACGTCAGTATAGTTTTAGAAAAGGCAGGAGAGAACCGCTCCGAACTTGAAAAAGTGCTGGATGCTTACCAGTCTCCTGAAGATGCCGAAAAATACGATGCTGCATGTTTCTTAATAGGAAATATGTCCGATAAGTGCTTCGCAGGATTTGAAGTCTCTGATTCAAGCGATAATATTATCGGTTTTTCAGCTTTGGATTATCCTGATTACAAGGCCATGACACGTGCATGGGATTCCATTGTGATAATCCGTGGCAAGCTCCATCAGCAAAGGATAGAACTTGTGTATGATTATGAGATCATTAGCGCAGACTATCTAAGCGCAAACATTGACCAGGCTTTTCATGTGTGGAAGAACAATCCCTGGACGAAATTCCTGAGCTTTGATCAGTTTTGCGAGTATATCCTGCCCTACAGAAGCACCAATGAACCACTTGAAGAATGGCGGAACTATTTTGAAGAAGATTATGCATGGCTGAAAGATTCATTAAAAAATGAATTCGACCCGGTGGAAGCCTGCAAATGGATCAACAATGACATCAAATCCTGGTTCAGATTTGATCCCCGTTTTTATGAACACGCCACAGATCTTGGCATGACAGAAATGACTGAAGGGAAGATGGGACGCTGCGAAGATATGACCAACCTGGCGATTTACGCCATGCGTGCAAACGGCATTCCGGTTATGAGCGATTTTACACCTTACTGGGCAAAAGCGGGAAATAATCATGCATGGAATGCAGTCATGGGAGCCGATGACAAGATCGTGATCTTTATGGGTGGTGAATCCAATCCGGGAGATTATCGCCTGCGCCAGGCCAAAGCTAAAGTCTACAGGAAAACTTTCGCCTTGCAGCCCGCAACATTAGCGGCCATCCTGGAAAAGGGGGAAAAAGCCCCGGCCTACATAAACCGTAATGGCATTGTGGATGTTACCAGTGAATATGTGCCGGTTTCTGATGTGGAACTGCAGGTGGATAAAAAAGTGCCTGAAGATGCCCGCTTTGCATATATCTGCGTTTTTAATACAGGTGAATGGAAAGCCATACACTGGAGTTTTATCGGTGAAGATGGGAACCTGAAATTTACTGACATGGGAACCGATATTGCTTATCTCCCGGCATATTATACTGATGGTAAGATCATCCCTGCAGGCAAACAGTTTATTTTAACTGCTGAAGGTGAGATAGCAGAAAATCAAGCGGATCTTGATACTCCTGTCACCCTGAAACTTTCTTCAACTACTAAAAGAGTGACCACTGAAACAACTGATTTTGCCGAGAAAGTTTTCCTTAAGGAAGGCGAAACCTATGAGTTGTTTTACTGGAATGATAAATGGATATCGCTTGGAATACAAAAAGCATCCGGCAGTCCTTTGATCTTTAAAAATGTTCCTTCAGGTGCCATGTACTGGCTGATAAACACCACCCCTACCAAAGACCGGCCTGAAAGGATCTTTACTATTAACGATAAGGGAAAGCAGGTTTGGTGGTAGCTTTATAAAGTGTTGAGTTTTGAGGGTTGAGTGTTGAGTTAGTTTTAAGTTTTAAACTATTCATTTCAATTAGGCACTTGGCACCAGGCACTACTATTAGTTTAGAATCACTCCAAATATCTATAAAAGCTTGACTTATTATCTCAATTATGTATTTTTGTTAGTGTTATCTTTACACTTACTTAATGTCAGTTTTAAATCCTTCTTTATCTGTCGATTGTGTGATATTTGGTTTAGACACAAAAGAACAGGCACTGAAAATCCTGGTATATGAGCGGGATATCTTCCCTGATGAGAATTCCGGCAATAAAAACCTGAAATTCCCGGGCAGCCTCGTCGCTGACGATGAAAGTCTGGATGAGTCGGCTTACCGGGTGCTTAAGGAGCTGACAGGTTTAAAAAACATTTGCCTTAAACAGTTTCGGGCATTTGGCGATCCTGCCAGAATAAAATATGATGAAGAAAGAGAATGGTCGGAAAAGCATTACGGACTTAAAATAGATAGAGTTGTAACCATTGCATATTATGCACTCATCCGGATTGACGAACAAAATCCGGATCAAAAGCTCATCAAGGACAAGCTGCGATGGATCAATATTGATGAAGCAGACAACCTGGCATTCGATCATTCGTATATTCTTACAAAATCCCGCGAAGCCCTTCAGCAAGATTTGATATTGCAGAATGTTATGGCTTTTGAATTGCTTCCTAAAAAGTTCACATTACACCAATTACAGTCGATGTACGAGCTTATCCTTGGGAGCAAGTTCGACAAAAGGAATTTCAGAAAGAAAATAGGAAAAGCTGAATATATAGTTCCGCTTGGGGAAAAACAAAATGGGGTAGCTCATAAACCTGCCATGTTATATAGGTTTGATCATAAGAAATTTGAAAGAAGCAAGGAAGGAATAAGAAACTTCTTCATTTGATTATCATAAAAAATCATGCAACATGAAAATAAAAACAATTATTGTATCGATGCTGTTATCAGCTTTTGCAATGAATGGATTTTCGCAATTACCGGAAGAAACTCCCGAACAAAAAACCGAACGCATGGAATGGTGGACCAAAGCCAGGTTTGGGATGTTTATTCATTGGGGATTATATGCATCGCCTGCCCGCCATGAATGGGTGAAAAGGTATGAACGTATGACCAATGAGGAGTACGAAAAATATTTTGAAATTTTTTACCCTGATCTGTATGATCCGCATGAATGGGCTGTAAAAGCCAGAGAAGCCGGGATGAAATATGCAGTTATCACAGCCAAACACCACGAAGGATTTTGCCTTTTCGATTCAAAATATACGGATTATAAAGCCACTAACACCCCTATAGAAAGAGATCTTCTGAAAGAATGGGTGGAGGCCTTCCGGGCTGAAGGTTTAAAAGTGGGTTTTTATTATTCCCTGCTCGACTGGCACCACCCTCATTATACTATCGACCGCAACCACCCCCTGAGTGCATCTTCTGATGAAGAATACGAAGACTTGAATAAAGACAAGGACATGGAAATCTATCGTCAGTATATTAAAGACCAGGTAAGGGAGTTGCTCACCTATTACGGCAAGATCGATATCATCTGGCTGGATTATTCATTTCCTACTAGAAAAGGATATGATCATGGCAAGGGCCACAATGACTGGGATTCGGAAAATCTCCTGAAAATGGTGCGTGAATTACAGCCGGGCATCATTGTAAACGACCGCCTCGACCTGCTGGATGTGGAGGGCGGATGGGATTTCACGACACCCGAGCAATACAAAGTATCTAAATGGCCTGAAAAAAATGGGATCAGGGTACCCTGGGAGACCTGTCAGACCTTTTCCGGTTCCTGGGGATACTACAGGGATGAAATGACCTGGAAAGACACCAGGCAGTTATTGGTCTTATTAATTGAGACGGTGAGCAAAGGCGGCAATTTATTGCTGAATGTTGGCCCCACTGCCCGTGGAACATTTGATTATCGTGCAAATGAAAAACTGGAAGAAATGGGCAAGTGGATGAAATATAACAAGCGCTCGATCTATGGCTGTACTGAGGCTCCGGCGGAGTTTACACCGCCTGATCATAGTCTGCTAACATATAATTCCGAAACCAATCGCCTTTATGTTCATTTGCTTGACTATCCCATGAAGTGGTTTACACTAAAAGGATATGAAGGAAAAGTGAAATATGCCCAATTCCTGCATGATGGCTCAGAAATAAAATTTGGAAAACCACGGCATAACGTTACCCACCAGGAATCGAAAGGAA